>JAUZEX010000148.1 GCA_030838815.1 Actinomycetota bacterium | reverse complement strand
GGGGCACCTTCGCTCCACATTGGCCGCCAGGCCGACGGCGGCGAAGCTCGCCACCATCGACGACCCGCCGTAGCTGAGGAACGGGAGGGGGATCCCGGTGATCGGCGTGATCCCCATCGTCATGCCGACGTTCTCGGTGACCTGGAAGACCAGCATCGCCAGCACCCCGGCGCAACACAAGGCCCCGAACGGATCGGCCGTGCGCCACGCCGCCCGCCAGATCCGCCAGGCGAGGATGGCGAAGAGGGCCAGCACCGTGGCCCCGCCGACGAGGCCGAGTTCCTCTCCCACCACGGTGAAGACGAAGTCGGTGTGCTGCTCCGGCACGTAGGCCAGGCGGGTCTGGCTCCCGGAGAAGAGGCCCGCCCCGACCAGGCCCCCGGAACCGATGGCGATCTTGGCCTGCTCCAGGTTCCAGGTCGCGCCGCGCGGGTCGTGCGCCTGGTGGAGAAAGCCCGTGAGGCGCTCGACCTGGTACGGGGCCAGCACTCCGGCTCGCAGGACACCGGCCGTGGCCATGACCCCGAGGAGGGCCAGGAGCGCCAGGTGGCGGGCCCGGGCCCCGGCCACGGCCACGACGCCGGCGGTGAGGGCGACGAGGACCATGGCCGTCCCGAGGTCGGGCTGGAGGAGCACGAGGCCGCCGGGCAGCGCGAGGAGCAGGAGGGCGCCGACGAGCCGCCGACCGCCGAGCGGCCCTCCGGCCCGGGCACCGTGGGCCGCCAGCACCAGCACGAGGACGGGCTTGATGACCTCGGCCGGCTGGAGGGCCAACGGCCCGAGGCTGAACCAGGCCTGGGCTCCGTTCGTGGTGGAGCCGAGCGGGCTGAGCACCAGCCCGAGCCCGACCAGACCTCCCAGATAAAGCAGGTTCGCCCGCCGCCGGAGGGCGTCCAGGTCGACGGCGGCCGCCCCCGCCAGGGTCACGGCCCCGATGGCCACCCAGAGCAGTTGCCGAGCCAGGAAGACGGCACCATGGCGCTGGGTGGCCGCCCCGACCATGACGACGCCCAGCAGGGCCAGGGCCACCACGCTCCCGATGAGGACGGGGTCGTAGCCCGCCACCCGCCGCCCGATGCGCCGCCGCACCCTTCGCCACCCACCCCCCACGACGCGCCTCACCGGCGACCCGCCGCCCGGGCGACGCCGGTCAGGACCTCGAGGACCCGCCGGACGATCGGGGCGGCGACGGCCGAGCCGAATCCGGCCTCCTCCACGACGGCGACGACGGCGAACTGCGGGTCGTTGGCCGGGGCCACGGCGGCGAAGAGCGAGGTGTCGGCCTTGCCCGTCACCTGGGCGGTCCCGGTCTTCCCCTCGACCGCCACCCGATCGAGCGGGAACCCGGCGAAGGCGGCCGCCGCCGTGCCGTCCCGGCTGCCGACGGCCCCGAGGAGCCCGGTGAGGACAGCCTGGCGGGCCCCCGGATCGATGCCCGCCGACGCCCGCCCGTCCCGGACCCCTCCGGCCACGGCCGGTCCCGCCAGGACATGGGGGGTCGGGGGCACCAGGCCGGTGGCCAGGGCGGCGTAGACGCCGGCCAGTTGGAGCGGGGTGACGAGGACGTCGCCCTGGCCGATGGCCAGGTTGACGTTGTCGCCCGGGTACCACCGGCCGTCGGGGACGGCGGCCGGCCGGCGGTCGTGGGCTTCCCGGCGGGCGGCCGGGCCGGGGACCCGGCCTCCCGCCTCAGGGCCGATGTCGATCCCGGTCGGGCGGCCGAACCCGAGCCGGCCGGCGATGTCCTGGATGGGCCCGTCCGGAGCAGTGGCCGGCGGACCGGTGAAGAGCCGGTCGCCGAGGCCGTAGAAGTACACGTCGCTCGACACCGCCAGCGCCCGGGCCAGGTCGACCTTTCCGTGCGCCTTGCCCTGGGCGTTCTGCAGCACCCGGGTGCCCAAGCGGTAGGTGCCCCGGTCGTCGACCACGGTGGCCGGCGTGATGAGCCCGGCGCGCAATCCGGCCAGGGCGGTGACGGGCTTGAACGTCGAGCCCGGGGCGTAGAGCCCCTGCAGGGCCCGGTCGGTGAGGGGAGCGTGGGCGGCCGGGTCGTGGAGGGCGGCCCAGGTGGCGGCCGGGATCCGGCCGGCCAGCGCCGCGGGGTCGAAGGTGGGCGCCGACGCCAGCGCCAGCACCGACCCGTCCCGGAGATCGAGGGCCACGACCGCCCCGGCCGGGGCGGTCGTCCCGGAGACTCCGGAGCCGCCCGCCCTGGCGGCCGCCATCCCGTCGGCCAGGGCCTGCTCGGCCGCGGTCTGCACGTCGAGATCGATGGTGAGACCCACATCACGGCCAGGAACCGCCGCCCGGCCCTCCAGGGTACGGACCGGCCGCCCGGCGCTGTCGACCTCGATGCGGGTCTCGCCCGCCTGTCCGGCCAGCATCTGGTCGTAGGCCGCTTCGACACCGCTGGCGCCGGTGCGGCCGACTCCACCCGGCGCGGCGGCGCCGCCCAGCGTGCCGAGGACATGGGCCGCCAGACGTTCGTGGGGGTAGCGGCGGACGGGATGGGAGTCGATCTCCACGCCGGGGAACTCCGCCTCGCGTTCCCGGAGGGCCACGACGACATCCTCCGGGGCGTCGTCGAGCAGCGTGACGGGCACGACGCGATCGGCGGCCGGATCGGCCACCCGGGATCTGAGCTCCGCCTCCGACAGGCCGAGGACCGGGGCCAGCCGCCCGAGCAGTGCCGCCCGCCGCCCGGCCGCCATCCGCCGGTCGAGCCGGATCCGCCATGCCGAGCCCGACTCGGCCAGGACCCGCCCGGCCCGGTCGAGGATGCGGCCCCGGGGTGCCTCCACCGGAACCACCCGGAACCGGTTCGCTTCCGCCCGGGCGGCGTAGGCCGGGCGCTCGGCCACCTGCAGGTGCACCAGTCGGGTCAGCAACGTGAGAAAGCAGAAGGCGGCCACGAGTCCCGTCACCGCCACCCGCCGGCGTCGCACCCGCCGCGACGCCACGACTGCCCCGCTGCGCCGTCGCATCCGCCCGCTCACCAGGGCCGCCGACCCATGAGCGCGCCCCGGCCCACCGGGGTGCCCGGGAGCCGGAGGACGGCGGCGAAGGCCACCGGGCCGAGCAGGGCGGATCCGGCGGCGACGCCGACGATCCGGAGCAGCCCCAGGGCACCGGGATGGGGCAGCCCGCCCAGGGCGGTGGCCACCACCGCCGTGGCCAGGCGTCCGCCACCGACCGCCAGCCCGGTCAGGCCGATCGACCGCCGGACGCCCCCGCGGCGGACCGCCACCCGCCGGCGGCGGCGGGCCGACGCCGGCACCGGCCGGTCGCCGTCGATGGCGTTGAGCAGTGGTGGATGCCGGCGGCCGGTGCGGCAGGCGAAGCAGGTCGACGCGGGGCTGCAGAGGGCCGCGGCGGTGCCGGACGGGCCAGGCCGGCACCGGTCCCCGAGGACGTGTCCGACCAGCGTGTAGGCCAGCGCCGACGTCCCCAGCGGGGTGGCCAGGAAGAGGTCGGCGCCCACACCGGCGGCGAAGCCGAAACCCGCCCCGGCCCGCGGCCCCCGCCCGACGGCCACCGCCGCCACCGCGACCAGCAGGACATCGGGCGCCGACCCCCGCACCGCGAGATGGGGCGCCACGGCCGCCTGGAGCATGAGGCCGGTCAGGAAGACCGCACCCAGCGGGGCGACACGCCGGACGCGGACCAGCTGGTCGCGCAGGACCGACCCCGCCATCCGGGCCCAGGGCCAGCGCCAGGAAGCCGCAAGAGCCGGCACGAGCACCGAAGAACGCCCGGTGTGGCCCGGGTCGGGCGCTGGCTCGCTCCAGCGCCGCACGACCGCGGGGACGGTCACGGCTCCGGATCCCAGTGGAGCACCTTCACCAACTCGAGCCGGTCGGGTGGGGCGAAGGGGTGGACGACGAAATGTCCCCTGCTCCCGCTGACCCGCCCGACCGGGAGGCCGGCCGGGAAACGGCTGTGGCGGAGCCCGGACGTGACGGCGAGGGCGTCGCTCTCCACCACCGCATTGGGATCGAGCAGGTCGAGGCGCAGCGTCGGGCCGCCGACGCCCTGGGCCACCCCCGCCGCGCCCCCCACGCCGGGGGGCGGCGGCGCCGGGGAGCAGCGCACCCCTACGGCCGACGCCGCGTCGGTCAGGGGCAGCACGGTGCTCTGCCGTGGGCCCACGTCGGCGACCCGTCCGACGAGGCCGCCGGCGGCGACGACCGGCATCCCGGCCCGGATGCCGTCGGCGCGGCCCCGGTCCAGCATCAGCGTCCCGCCGGCCAGGTCGGACCCGACCGAGACGACCCGCGCCGCCACCCCGTCATCCGCAGCCGGGCCGTCGAGGGTCAGGAGCGCCGCCAGCCGGGCGTTCTCCGCTGCCAGGGCTTCGGCCCGGGCCGCCTCCGACCGGGCCCGTTCCCCCTCGCGGGCCGCGTTGCTCTGTGACCGGGCGAGGTCCCCCGCACCGCCGATCGCGCCCACCGCTCCTTCCAGCGGCCGGAAGGCCGCCGCCCCGGCCGACTCGATCGGGACCAGCGCCGCCCGGGCCAGCGACCGCAGCGCCCCCTCCCCCGCCGCCTGCGGCCCGCCCGACCGGCCCACCAGGATCAAGGTCAGCGCCGAGGCCAACAGCACGGAGACCAGTGGGGGCCGGACGGCGCTCAGGCCCCGGCGGCTCACAGCTCGCTCGTGTCGACGAGGACGCCGCGGCAGGCGTCGAGATGGGCCAGGCAGTGGCCGGCGCCCCGGGCCACGGCGTGGAGCGGGTTGCCGTTGATCATGATCGGCAGGCCCGTCTCGTCGGCCAGGCGCTGGTCCAGACCCCGGAGCAGCGCTCCTCCGCCGGTCAGGGCCACGCCGTGCTCCATGATGTCGGCGGCCAGCTCGGGCGGGGTGGCGTCGACCACCTCCTTCACGGCGTCGACGACCGCGGTCACGGGCCCCTCGAGGGCCTCGCGGATCTCAGCCGTCGACGTCATGATCGTCCGGGGCAGACCGGTCACGAGGTCGCGGCCGCGGATCTCCGCCTCGTAGTCGTCGGGCCGGTCGTCACGGGTGGCCCGGGCCGCCTCCGGCCGGGCCGGGCCCGCCGAGCCGACCTGGATCTTCAACTCCTCGGCGGTGCGCTCGCCCAGCGCCAGGCCGTGCTCCTTCTTCACCCAGTCGACGATCGCCTCGTCGAAATCCATCCCCCCGAGCCGCAGCGACCGCTGGGCGACGATCCCGCCCAGCGACAGCACGGCGACCTCCGTCCGCCCGCCGCCGAGCACCACGACCATGCTGCCCCGGGCGTCGTGGATCGGCAGGCCGACCCCGAGGGCGGCGGCGATATGGGCCTCCACCAGCTGGACCGGCCGGCGCCCCCCCGCCTCTTCGGCCGCTTCCTGCACCGCCCGCTGCTCCACCGGGTTGAGGCCCGAGGGCACCACCATGACCATCTTCGGCCGGGACCACCGGCGGGGATGCACCTGGAGGAGCATGAAGCGCAGCATCCGGGTGCACACGTCGAGGTCGGCGATGACCCCCTGCTGCACCGGCCGGACGACCTCGATCGAGGCCGGCGTACGGCCCAGCATGCGGCGGGCCTCGCCGCCGACCGCAACCGGCCGCCCGTCATCGGTCGTCAGGGCGACGAGCGATGGCTCCTCGAGCACGACCCCGCGCCCGGGGAGGAACACGGTGGTCGTGCTGGTTCCGAGATCGATCGCCGTATCGCGCCCTTCCATCAGCCTGCCTCCGCCCGAGGCGAAACCGAATAACACCGCCGAGATTACACAGGTGTCATTCGGGTCTCAAGCGGGCTGACGGAGGGTGGTCGCCGCTGTCGCGGAGGGTCAGGATCCGAAGAAGAGGCCGATTTCCCGGGCGGCCGAGTCCGGGGAGTCGGAGCCGTGCACGAGGTTCTCGGTGAGCTCGATGGCGAGGTCGCCGCGGATGGTGCCGGGGGCGGCCTGCCGGGGGTTCGTGGCGCCCATCAGCGTGCGCACCACCGAGAACGCCTCCGTGCCCTCCACCACCATGAGCACCGCCGGCCCCCGGGTGATGAAGGCGACGAGGTCGTCGTAGAAGGGCTTGCCCTGGTGCTCGCCGTAGTGCTGGCCGGCGACCTCCTTGCTGATCGTCTCCATGCGCATGGCCGCGACGCGGAGCCCCTTGCGCTCCAGGCGGGAGACGATCTCTCCGACGAGGCGACGTTCGACTGCGTCGGGCTTGCAGATCACCAGGGTGCGGTCGGCAGTTGTCATGGGCGAAACGTTATTACGCCAACGCGGCGCGGGCCGCCCCCACCAGGTAGAGGGAGCCCGCCACCACGACCTGGCCTTCCGGCGGCGTGACGACGAGGGCGCGGGCCACGGCCTCCTCCACGGTGGACAGCGCCTCGACCCGGTCCGGGTCGACCCCCAGCTCGAGGGCGGCGTCGGCGAGGTCGGCGGCCGGCATCGCCCGGGGGCTGGGGGGCGGGCAGGCGAAGACCCACTCCGCCTCCGTCGCCCCGAGGGCGGCCAGCATCACGGTGGCGTCCTTCTCCCGCATCAGACCGACGACGAGCGTCCGGGGGGCCGGGACGAACTCCTCCTCCAGCGCCTGCACCAGGGCCTCGGCCCCGGCGGCGTTGTGAGCCCCGTCGAGGATCACCAACGGCCCGTGGCCCACGACCTCCAGCCGGCCCGGCGCCCGGAACGTGGCCAGCGCCTCGGTCACGAGGTCGGCCGGGAACGGCTCGCCGAAGAAGGTCTCGGCGGTGGTGAGGGCGATGGCGGCGTTCGTGGCCTGGTAGGCACCGTGGACCGGCAGGTACAGATCGGAGTACTCCGCCAGCGGCGTCCGCAGATCCATGGCCCGTCCGCCGTAGGCGGGATCGTTGCGGAGCACGCCGAAGTCGACGTCGGGCCGCAGGACCCGACCGGGATCGCGCTCGAGGAAGATGCCGTGCAGCCCCGGGTCGGGCTCGCCCAGCACCAGCGTCGCGCCCCGCTTGATGATTCCGGCCTTCTCGGTGGCGATCGTCTCCCGGCTCGACCCCAGGTACTCCACGTGATCGATGGTGACGTTGGTGACCACCGCCACGTCGGCGTCGGCGGCGTTCGTGGCGTCCCAGAGGCCTCCCAGCCCCACCTCGGACACCCCGACCTGCACGCCGAGATCGCTGAACCAGTGGTAGGCGGCGGCCGTGAGGATCTCGAACCAGGTGGGCAGGGCAGCCGGGCCGTGCCGGTCGAGGAGGGCGGCCTCGGCCACAGCCACGATACGGAGCTCCTCGGCCAGGGGGCCATCGGCAATGGCTTCACCGCCCCAGGTGAGCCGCTCGTTGATCCGCTCGAGGTGGGGGCTCGTGTAGGCCCCGACCGACAGGCCCCGGGCGGTGAGGAGGTGGGCGATCAGCCGGGTCGTCGACGTCTTGCCGTTGGTGCCGGTGACGTGGATCAACGGGTAGTCGGCCTGGGGCCGGCCGAGCAGGTCGAGCAGGGGCCGGATGCGGTCGAGGCTCGGCGCCCGCAGCCGCCCGCCCACCTCCAGGTTGGCGTGGGAGTCGAGCCAGGCGAGCAGGTCCCCGATCTCGACACTTCCCGGTTCGTGGAGAGGCGGCATCAACCGGGATCGTAGGGGTAGTTTGCGAGGCGATGGCCACCGAATGCGTCATCCGGCCCTGGGAACGCCAGCTGTTCGTCGGCTGCCGCCGGGCATGGGACCTCGGCGCCCATGAACGCCACGCCCTCGAGCCCGCCACGCCGTCCCAGGTCGTCGACCTCGACCAGGCGGTGAAGGACGCGCTGGCCGTCTACTACTTCCCGGGGATGTGGGACT
>JAUZEX010000142.1 GCA_030838815.1 Actinomycetota bacterium | reverse complement strand
ACGGCGGCGCTACCGTGACCGGGAGAAGGAGGGAGCGGCGTGCGGGGCGACGAGGCGGCCATGGCCGAGGCGGTGGCGCAAGGGGAGCGCGGCCGGTTCACCGCCGCCCCGAACCCCTGGGTCGGCTGCGTCATCGTGGCCTCCGACGGCGAGGTCGTGGGGCGGGGCTTCCACCAGCGGGCGGGGGAGCCCCACGCCGAGGTCCACGCCCTCCGCGAGGCGGGCGAGCGGGCCCGGGGCGCCACGGCCTACGTCACGCTCGAGCCCTGTGCCCACCAGGGCCGGACGCCGCCCTGCGCCCCCGCCCTCGTTGACGCCGGCGTGGGCCGTGTGGTCGTGGCTGTGCTCGATCCCGACGACCGGGTGGCGGGCCGGGGCGTCGACATCCTGCGGGCGGCGGGGATCGCGGTCGACGTCGGCGTCGGAGCGGGGGCCGCCGCCCGGTCCCTCGCCCCCTACCTCCACCACCGCCGCACCGGCCGGCCCCTGTGCCTCCTGAAGACGGCCGCCTCGCTCGACGGGCGCACCGCCGCCGCCGACGGCACCTCGCAGTGGATCACAGGCCCTGACGCCCGGGCCGACGCCCACCGCCTCCGGGCCGAGTCCGGCGCCGTGGTCGTCGGAGCCGGCACGGCCCTGGCCGACCATCCATCGCTCACCTTCCGCAACCTTGCCTTCGAGGACGGGCTGACACCGGCCCAGCCGCTGCGCGTCCTGCTCGACGCATCGGGCCGGGTCCCCGCCTCCGGTCCCCTGTTCGACCCGACACTGGCCCCGACACTGGTGATCACCTCTCCCCGCGTCGCACCGGGAGCGGTGGCGGCCTGGAAGGCGGCCGGCGCCGAAGTGGAGGACGTCGCCGCCGCGCCCGGCGCCCCGCCGTTTACCGGCGCCCCCGCCTCTCCCTCCGGCCCCGCAGTGGACCTGGCCTGCGCTCTCGAGGTCCTCGGCCGGAGAGGCATCCTCCAGGCCATGGTGGAGGGCGGCGCCACGCTCCACGGTGCCCTGCTGCGGGCCGGCCTCGTCGACCGCCTCGTCGTCTACACCGGCGGCGTCGTCCTCGGCGCCGAGGGCCGTCCTCTGTTCGCAGGGCCCGGCCCGGGCACCCTCGACGGGGCGTCCCGCTGGCGGCTGACCGCCGTCCGGGAACTCGGCCCCGACGCCCGCCTCGACTGGGAGCCGCTGGAACCGGGAGACTTGGGAGGTTCACCTGCCTCCTCTGAGGCACGTTCGGGAGGTTCACCTGCCTCCCGTGAGGGAGATTCGGGAGGTTCACCTGCCTCCCGTGAGGGAGATTGACTTCCATGTTCACGGGCCTCGTCGAGGAGCTCGGCACCGTCCGGGCCGTCGTTCCCAACGCCACCGGGGCGCGCCTCGAGATCGAGGCGGCCACCGTCCTCGACGACGCCGTCCTCGGCGCCTCCATCGCCGTCAACGGCTGCTGCCTCACGGTGATCGATTTCGGTGGCGTCGAGCTCGGCGACGGCTGGTGGGCGGCCGACGCCGTCGAGGAGACGCTCCGGCGCACTTGCCTTGGAGCCCTGGCCGCGGGGATGCGCGTGAACCTGGAACGGCCCGTCCGCCTCTCCGACCGGCTCGGCGGCCACATCGTCCAGGGTCACGTCGACGGCGTGGGCGAGATCGCCGACCGGGAGACCCTGGCCGACGGCTCGACGCGGGTCACCATCACCGCCGACGACAAGGTGCTGCGTTACGTGGTGGAGAAGGGGTCGATCACGGTCGACGGTGTCAGTCTCACTGTGGCCGCCGTGGGAGACAAGAGCTTCGACTTCGCCATGATCCCCCACACCGCTACCGTGACCACCCTCGGGATCAAGGGTCCCGGCGACCCCGTCAACCTCGAGGTCGACCTGGTGGCCAAGTACGTCGAGCGTCTCATGACGATGAGAGAGGGTTGACGATGCCGTTCGCGCCGATCGACGAGGCGGTCGCCGCCATCGCCCGGGGAGAGTTCGTCGTCGTCGTCGACGACGCCGACCGGGAGAACGAGGGCGACCTGATCATCGCCGCCGAGAAGATCACGCCCGAGGGCATCGCCTTCATGGTGCGCCACACCAGCGGCGTGATCTGCCTCCCGGTGGTGGGGGCCCGCCTCGATGAGCTCCGCATCCCGCTGATGGTGGCCGACAACACCGAGTCCCAGCGCACCGCCTTCACCGTGTCGGTCGACGCCAAGACGGGCACCTCGACCGGCATCTCGGCCGCCGACCGGGCCGCCACCATCAAGAGCCTGATCAACCGCAACACCGGCCCCGACGACTTCAACCGGCCCGGTCACATCTTCCCGCTCCGCTACCGGGAGGGCGGCGTCCTCAAGCGGGCCGGCCACACCGAGGCCGGCGTCGACCTCTCCCGGCTGGCCGGCCTCTACCCGGCCGCGGTGCTGTGCGAGATCGTCAACGACGACGCCTCGGGCACGATGGCCCGCCTGCCCGACCTGGAGCGCTTCGCCGCCGAGCACGGTCTGGTGATGATCTCGATCGCCGACCTCGTCCGCTATCGCCGCCAGCGGGAGAAGCTCGTGCGCCGCGTGTCAGAGGCCCGCATCCCCAGCCCCTTCGGCGACTTCACCGCCTACGCCTACCAGTCGATGATCGACGGCACCGAGCACATCGCCATGGTGCGGGGCGAGGTCTCCGGTGCCGAGAACGTCCTCGTCCGGGTGCACTCCGAGTGCCTCACCGGCGACGTCTTCGCCTCCAAACGCTGCGACTGCGGCACCCAGCTCCAACTGGCCATGCAACGGATCGC
>JAUZEX010000128.1 GCA_030838815.1 Actinomycetota bacterium | reverse complement strand
CTCAGACGCCTCCACCCCGAACATCTAGGCAGCGACTTCGCCCGCCGTAATCGGGGTAATCCTGGCCAGGCCCGTCGCCGTCGCCGTCGCCGTCATCAGGTGCCGGCGGCGGCGAAGGCGCGCCAGGCGTACCGCCCTTCCGCTACAACGGGGGCATGACCTCGTATTACGACGTGCTCGGCGTGGGCGCCGACGCCGACTTGGAGGAGGTCAGGCGGGCGTACTACCGGAAGGCGCAGCTCTTTCACCCTGACCGCTATGCCGGATCGCCCGATCCGGAGCGGCGACGGGCCGAGGCGGAGATGAAGGCCCTCAACGAGGCCTGGAACACGCTGGGGAACTCCGAGGCCCGCCGCCGGTATGACATCGACCTCGGCCTGATCGACCCCGACGGCGAAGACGAGGAGCTCGGAGATGACGGTCTCTGGGTCGACGACGAGCAACCACGCCCGTCCCTGATCCGGAGTCGGGGCGTCCGGTTGGCGATCGCGCTCGTGGTCATCGCCGGTGTGGTCGCGTCGGCGTTCGCTGTGCTGTCGCCGCCGGACAATCACTCCGCCCGCTGGAGCGCCACCGCCGCCGCCGATCTGCGGTCGGCGGCCATCAAGGCCGGCATGACGGCACCGGAGGCGGATTGCTTCGTGCAAGCCATCACGACCCGGTACAGCCCGTCCGACGACGTCGACCGGGCTGTCATCCAACAGGTGGCCGACGGCTGCCGCTAACCGAGTGCCCGCCGGGTGCCGCAGGCTCAGCCGAGGGGCGGGTCCTGGCAGTTCTCGGTGCCGCCACTGGGGCGGTTGTCGTCGGCCTGGTCGGGCGGGTCGACGAAGCCCCGGCCGGGATCAGCGGTGGTGAGGAATCGCACGATGCCCCGGGCGACGGCTTCGCCCACCGCCTGCTGCACGGCCGGCCGAGCGTAGAGCCGCTCCTCCGCCTCGTGGGACACGAACCCCACCTCCACCAGGGCGGCCGGCGTTCCCTGCGTCCGGCGGAGCATGCCGTAGAAGTCGTCGCCGGCGGCATTGCGCCGGGCCTTCACACCGGCCCAGGCGGTGGCGCCCCACCCGGTGACGTCGTAGCGGGCCAGCGCGGCCGTCACCTCCTCGTAGAGGAGACCGGACAGCCGGCGCGACTCGGCCGCGCTCGCCCCGACCGCCTGGTGGAAGATCTCCGTGCCGGGCGTGTCCCGCATCTCGGAGAACGAGGCGTTGTGGTGGATCGAGACAACCGCTTTCGGCTTGACCGCGCCGACGATGGCCGCCCGGGAAACGATGGCGATGCGGTAGTCGTCCGTCCGCGTCAGCACGGCGGAGACCCCAGCGGCCTGGAGGGCCCGGCGGGCGTGGGCGACCACCGCTGTGTTGAGGGCGCTCTCCTTGTGTCCCAGCGGGCCGATCGCCCCGGTCTCCTCTCCGCCGTGCCCGGCGTCGAGCACGACCGTGCCGGTCACCGCCCGGACGTTCCGGACGGAGACGGTCCGGCCGCAGGGGGTTCCCACCAGCCAGCCGTCGGCCGAGGTCCCGAGCACCGGCACCACCACGCCGGTCGGGGTGGCGGCCGCACCTTGGTACGAGGTCGGAAGCGTCGTGGTGGCCGACGAGGACGGCCCGACGGGCGGGGCGGCAACGGCGGCGCCGGGAGCCACCACGGCGATCGGGCGCTCCGGCGCCAGCTCCACCGGGCCTCGGCAGGCAGCCGCCACCGCCGCCAGCGCCAGGAGGATCGAGGCCCGCGTCATCCGCACCGCCTCATTCTGGCTCCGGGCGGCGAAGAAAATGGTGAATGTCAGCCTGTTGTGGCCCGCCGGCGACGAAACGGCGGCTCAAGTCGTGCTCAGGCGACGCGCAGCGGCAATTCCTTGATTGCGTTCAGGAAGCTCGACCGCGCCCTGACGACCGGACCGGCGAGCTCGAAGCGGCGCACTCGCGGAATCAGCACCTCGAGGATCGCCCGCAGCTCGATGCGGGCCAACGTCGCCCCGAGGCAGAAGTGGGGGCCGAAGCCGAAGCCGAGATGATGGTTGGGGGTTCGCCGGACGTCGAAGCGGTCGGGGTCCTCGAAGACCGTCTCGTCGCGGTTGGCGGAGCTGTAGAGGAGCACGACCTTGTCGCCGGCCCGGATGAGCTGGCCGTGGAGCTCAATGTCCCGGGTGGCGGTGCGGGACATGTAGTTGACGGGGCTGGCCCAGCGGATGACTTCCTCGATGGCGGTGTCGAGCGTGCCCTCGGGGTCGTCCCGGAGGGTGGCCCACTGGTCGGGGTACTCGGCGAAGGCCAGGAGGCCCTGGGCGATGGCGCTGCGGGTCGTCTCGTTGCCCGCCCCGAGGAGGAGCAGGACGAGCCCTTCGTATTCCTCGTCGGTCAGTGGCATCTGCCCGTCCGGCCCGAGCAGGGCGCTGATCAGGTCGTCGCCCGGTTGGCGGCGCTTCCGGTCGGCCAGCTCCTGGGCGTAGTGGATCAGAGCCAGTACGGCCGTCTGGAACGCGTCGGGGGTCGGGACGTACTGCGGATCCTCGCTGCTCAGGATCACGTTGGACCATTCGAAGATGCGGAAGCGGTCCTCGGCCGGAGCCCCGGCGATCTCGCAGATGGCGAGGAGCGGGAGCTCGGCGGCGAGGGCGCGGATACCGTCGAAGGTGTCACCGCCGGCCAGCGCCCGGTCGACGACCTGGCCGGCCAGCTCGCCGTAGTGGGTCTTGAACGTCCGCAGCACCCGAGGGGTGAAGCCGCCGGAGACCAGCTTCCGGATCCGCTGGTGTTCGGGGTCGTCCATGTTGATCATGTTGGGGCGGAACTGGTGGGTGGCCTTCCGGCGGAGGTGGATCCCGTCGGCCGACGAGAACGCCTCGGGATCGCGGCTGGCGGCCCGGACATCGTCGTGGCGGGTGAGAACCCAGCAGCGCTCGATGAGGTTGGGGTCGTCCAGGACGTGGTCGTAGACGGGGGCGTTGGCGCGCAGCCAGGCGAACTGCCCGTAGGGGGCTCCATCGCCGTAGAGCGCCGGCGTGAGGACGTCGACGCGGGCGGTGGTGGTCATCGGACGTTTCCTTCCGTCATGTCAGCACCGCCTTGATCTCGAGGAACTCGTCGAGGCCGAACGGGCCGAGCTCCCGTCCGATGCCCGACCGTTTGTAGCCGCCGAACGGTGCCCGGATGTGGTCGCGGGTCCGGGCGCCGTTGATCTTCACCTGTCCGGCCCGCAGGCGGGCGGCGACGTGGTGCGCGTGGTCGGGATCCGACGACCATACGCCGGCGCTGAGGCCGTAGGGCGTGTCGTTGGCCAGGGTGACCGCCTCGTTCTCGTCGCGGTACGGGAGCAGGACCAGTACCGGCCCGAAGACCTCTTCGCGGCTCACGGTCATGGTGTTGGTCACGCCGCTCAGTACGGTAGGCCGCACGAAGAAGCCGCGGTCGAGGCCGTCCGGGGTGTCCGGGCCGCCGGCTATGACGCGGGCGCCGTCGTTCACGGCCACGGTCACGAACCCCCTGATCCGGTCGCGCTGGGCCGCGGACACGACCGGGCCCATGGTGGTGGACGGGTCGAACGGGTCACCGACGACGATGCGCTCGGCGGTTCTTCGGGCAAGATCTTCCACCTCGGCGAGGCGGTCGGCGGGGACGAGCATGCGGCTCAGCGCGATGCAGGCCTGGCCGGCGTTGACGAAGGCCTGGCCGACGCCGGCGGAAACGGCCCGCTCGAAATCGGCGTCGGGCAGGATCACGTTGGGGGACTTGCCGCCGAGCTCGAGCGCCACCCGGGTGATGTTGCGGGCAGCGGCCTCCGCCACTCTGGTCCCGGCCCGGACGGAGCCGGTGAAGGACACGACGTCGACGCCGGGATGGCCGGCGATGGCCTCACCGACCACCGCCCCGGTGCCGAGCACGAGGTTGGCGACGCCGGGCGGAAGGCCGACGGCCTTGAGGGCGTCGAACAGCACGAGGGCGTTGAGGGGAGCCACTTCGCTGGGTTTGAGGACGAAGGCGCAGCCGGCGGCGAGGGCGGGGCCCAGCTTGGCCACGATCTGGTGGAGCGGGAAGTTCCAGGGCGTGATGGCCCCCACCACCCCGGCCGGTTCCCGCCACACCTCGGAGCGGCCGCATCGTTCCCGCCACGGATGGGCGGCGGCCACGTCGACCGTGTCGCGCAGCACCGCGATCGGCAGGCCGACCTGGGCCGAGCGGCATTCCGACAGCGGTGTCCCGACCTCGGCGGTGATGAGCGCGGTGAGGTCGTCGGTGCGCCGTTCGAGCTCGTCGGCCAGGGCGGCGAGATAGCCGAGCCGTTCGGGCAGCGGCGTGGCGGCCCAGGCCGGGAAGGCGTCGCGGGCGCGGACGACGGCGGCGTCGACGTCGGCCGCAGTGGCCAGCGGGACGGTGTCGAGGATCTCCTCGGTGGCCGGATTGATGACCTCGAGGCGCTCGTTGGCCTCGGCGAGGTCTCGGTCCGGGTCGCGGCCGCTCATCGGACGGCGCCTTCGTGGATGGGCAGGGCCAAGCGGGCGCCGACGAGTCCGCCGTCGACGCGCAGGTCGACGGCGTTGACCCAACCGGCGTCGGCGCTGAGGAGGAAGGCGATGACGGGGCCGACGTCGCCCGGGTTGCCGACACGGCCGGCTTCGGTCACCGCCCGGTCGATGGCCTCCTCCCCCATCGACGCCCGGAAGTCATTGAGTATCGGAGTGTCGGTGACGCCAGGGCTGACGGAGAGCACCCGGACGCCCCGCTCCCGCAGCGCCACGGAGGCGACGAGCGTCCATTCGATGACGGCCTGCTTGGAGAACTTGTAGGCGTCGGCGCCGCTCATGGTGTGGCTGCGGCACCAGTTCAGACCGTCCTCGTACCCGGTGGTGGCCAGCAGCCCGGCCACGGTCTGGCGGGGCGTCGGGCCCCGGGCGGCGACGACGGACGCGACGTTGACGACCGCCGAGCCGGGGAGGAGCCTCGGGGTCAGCGCCCGGGTCAGGTGCCGGGTGCCGAGGAAGTTGACCCGCAGGACGGTCTCAGCCGGCGCGGTGCCGGGGACGCCGGCCACGTTGGCGAGGCCGGAGACGGCGTCGGGCAGCGAGGCGACGGCGGTGTCGATGGAGACCGGGTCGCTCAGGTCGCACAGCCGCGTCTCGCAGGCCGGAGACTCCCGCCGGTCGAGGCCGATGACCGCCCGGCCACAGGCCGCGAGCCGTTCCGCGGTGGCCAGGCCGATCCCGGAGGCGGCACCGGTGACGAGGACGGGGGCGTCGTGCTCAGTCATGCGCGCTGCTCCTTGGCCAGGTATTCGTCCCGCAGCGCCCGCTTGTAGAGCTTGCCGTTGTCGCCCCGGGGGACTTCGGTGCGGAAGTCGACGCTGCGGGGGCATTTGTAGGCGGCGAGCCGCTCGCGGCAGTAGCCCATCAGCTCCGCCTCGAACGCTGAGGTGGCCCGCGACGGGTCGACGGGGACGACGACGGCCTTCACCTCTTCACCGAACTCGGCGTTGGGGATACCGAACACGGCCACGTCGGCCACGTCGGGATGGCCGGCGAGAACGTTCTCCGCTTCCTGCGGGTAGACGTTGACGCCGCCGGACACGATCGTGAACGCCTTGCGGTCGGTGAGGAACAGGTATCCGTCGGCGTCGACGTAGCCGATGTCGCCGAGGGTGGACCATCCGTCGGGCCTCCGGGCACCGGAGGTCTTGCCGGGATCGTTGTGATACTCGAAGGCCTGGCCGCCCTCGAACCAGATCTCGCCGATCTCGCCCGGGGAACGCTCCGACCCGTCCTCGGCGAGGACGTGGATGCGCCCCCGGAGCGAGCGACCCACCGTCCCCGGCCGGGCCAGCCACTCGTCGGGGCCGCAGGCGACGAAGGCGGCGCCTTCGCTGCCGCCGTAGAACTCGTGGAGGATCGG
>JAUZEX010000126.1 GCA_030838815.1 Actinomycetota bacterium | reverse complement strand
ATCTCCGACTACATGGACCGGACCCTCAAATTCGGGTACTACAAGGGCAGCGCGATCCTGGTCGCGCTGCTGGTGGCGGCCCTCGTGTTCTGGAGGGCCTGGTTCGGCTCCCTCAGCATCGCCCGCGTCACCCGCTTCAGCATGGAGCTCATGTTCTGGACGACGGTCCTGATCGCCAACACGCTGGGCACGGCACTGGGTGACTGGCTGTCGGACAACACCGGCCTCGGCTTCGGCCGGGCCACGCTCGTCATCACGGCCCTCATCGGTTTCGTGGCCCTGCTCCACTTCCGGACCAACGTCAACAAGGTCGTGCTGTTCTGGGCCGGCTTCGTCCTCATCCAGCCCTTCGGTGCGACCGCCGGCGACTTCTGGACCAAGAAGCCGTCCATCGGCGGGATGGGCTACCCCACCTATTACGCCTCGGCCATCCTGCTGGCGATCCTGGTCGTCTTCGTCCTGCTGTCCAGCAACGACACCGTCGCCGCCGAGACCGGAGTGCCGGCAGAACTCCAGGACGGCGTGCTGGCCTTCGACGCCGCCGGCGCCTGATCGCAACCTGCGTTCCTGAGTCGCGCCGAGCGCGACTCAGGAGCGCAGGTTCGGCCGTCAGCCCCGGGCCGCCACGGCGGCGATGGGCCGGGCCGGAGGATGGCCGCCCAGCGAGCCGGCGAACGGCGAGCTGGAGAAGTTGAAGATGCCGCCGTCCTCGCCCACCATCAGGTAGCCGTCGCCGTAGCGCACCATGCCCGTGACGGGCTTGGCCAGGGGCCGGCCGCCCATCGAGCCCTTGAACGGGGCGTCGAAGGCGAAGATCCCGCCGTCGGAGGCGACCAGCCAGTAGCCACGGCCGTCGGCGTCGGGCACGAGCGACTGCACTGCGGCGTTGAGGCGCTTGCCCCCCATCGAGCCGGCGAAGCGGGCGTCGCCGAAGGCGAAGATGCCGCCGTCGGAGGCGACCATGTAGTAGCCCTTGCCCGTCGGGGTGGCGACCGAGTCGAGCACCGGACCGTTGAGCTTCAGGGCCGAGACGTCGCCGAAGATCGTGGCGTCGCCGAAGGCCACCGCTCGGCCCCGGCTGGTGAAGATCCAGTAGCCCTTCCCGGCCGGTGTGGCCGACAGGCTGGTGACCTGCTCGCCCGCGGCCAGCTTCTTCTGGTCAAGGCTGCCGAAGGAGGCGGCGTCGCCGGCGGCGGTGACCCGCCCGTCCGACGACAGGATCCAGTAGCCCTGGCCCGAGGGCGTCGGTTCGAGGTCGACGGCGGGAACGCCGGCCGGGCCGTCGCCGGCCGCCTTGGCCGCTCCGAACGGGTAGACCTTGCCGTCGGCGCCGAGCATCCAGTAGCCGCCGGGAGGGGCGGCGGGGGTGCCGGGAGCCGGGGAGGGGCCGGGCGTGCTCGGCCCGGGGGAACCGGGACCGGGACCGGGCGCCGGTCCGCCGGCGCCGTACGGCGCTTCGGCCAGCGTGGCCTTCACGTTGAAGTACGGATCGGCGGCCATGTCCTTCCACGCCTGGTAGGACTGGGGGTCCGACTCGAGCCACCACTCGTTGGCCAGGCCGTTGGCGTTCTGGGTGTCGAAGTACAGGAAGGCCACGATGTTCGGGTAGTGCTGCGTCAGCGAGACGTGCATGGCGTTGAGCCACTTGGCCTTGTCACCCGGCTGGAGTTCCTGCACGCCGGTCTCGCCCACCATGAGCGGCTTGTTGTGCGGGACGCTCCAGTTGTAGAAGGCCTGGAACAGTTCCTGGAACGACTCGTAGCGGGTGCCGGGCTTGTTGGGGGCCCAGTTGTACCCGTCGGCGCACATCCAGTCGACGACGTCGTCGCCCGGGTAGTAGGGCTGGGCGCCCCACTGGTTGATGGCGTGGTTCGGCGCCAGGGTCGGGTCGGTCGAGGTCTGTCCCGAGGGGGGATAGAAGTCGAGCGACACCGGGCACCACACCCACACGGCGTTGGTGTTGCCGGCCTTGGCGAAGCGGTCGTGGATGTAGCGCCAGGCCTTGACATAGTCGTCGGGCGTGCGGGACAGGCCGGCCTTGCTCGGCCGGGTCCCGTCCGGCTCCCAGAACCAGCGCAGGAAGAACGGCGCGCCGAGGGCCCCGAGGCGGATGGCGGCGGCGTCGATGGCGGCGTCGTACTTGCCGTTGACGATCTGGATCACATCGGCACCACCCCAGGAAACGAGGGGGATGCGGCCGTTCTGGATGTCCCACGTCTCCCGCCACCCGGGCAGCGTCGGCTTCCCTCCGCTGGCCGGCAGGGCGTCGTCGAAGTTGGAGTAGTAGTGGTTGTCGATGTCGAGGGTGCGGCCGGCGTCGGCCTCCCGCGTGGTGATCCCCATGTCGGCGGCCGTCTTGGCCGTCGGCGAGTCGGGGACGGTGTGGATCCCGAACAGCGAACCGTGCGTGGGCACCAGCCGTCCGGTCGGACGGGGCAGCACCGGGTCGGGCGGTGTGGGGGCGGGCGGGTCGAGGTAGACCGGCCTGGTCGTGGCCGCCCCCGCCGACGGCGGGGCGACACCGGCGAGCGAACCGCCGAGCGCCAGGGCCGCCAGCGCCCCGACAAGCAACCTGCGGCGTGCCGGGGAGCACAACCGCGCCGCGATCGACATTGTTCGTCCGGCCCTCCCGAGACCCCAGCGGCCCCTAGTCGACTTCCCGGAAGTAGTACGGCGGACGACGCCCCCGCACCTTTCAGCGTTTCCGAAACGTAATGGTCAGGCCGAGGCGCGCTTGCGGGCCAGGATGAGGAACCGGCGGCTGAGCGACGGGATGCGGGTGGCGAGGCCGTCGATCAGCGGCTTGCGGCGGTCGCCGGGGACGGTGCCCCGCACGATCTCGGTGTCGAACCCGTAGGAGTCGAGCAGTTCCCGCATGCAGCGCAGGGTGGCGCCGTGGAGGAGCGGGGGCATGTTGGCGCTGGTGGCGTGGTCGCGCCGGTGGCCGATCATGCCCGCCTGGCGGTGGTGGGACACGGCCACGGCGTGGGGCTGGTAGCCGAACAGGAGCGACATGCGGTTGAAGTAGCTGGCCAGGTTGGGCATCGACAGCAGCAGCCACCCGCCGTCCTCGAGGACCCGGGCCGACTCCGACAGCGCGTTGTCGTACAGGCTCAGGTAGGCCAGCACGCCGAAGCACGTGACCAGCCGCATCGAGCCCGACTCCAGCGGAAAAGCGTCGACGTTGAGGTCGAGGTTGAAGGGCCGAACCCCGCGGGTGGCGGCCTCCTTCAGCCGGTCGTCGTCGACGTCGATGCCGACGAGCTCGTCGAGCCCGAGCTTGGCGCCGATGTACGTGGCCAGGCCGCCTACACCGCAGCCGACGTCGAGCAGGCCGCCTCCCCGCCGGGAGTCCCGCCGCACCAGCCCGACGAGCACCCGGTCGAGATCGGGCATGGAGCGAGCCAGGGCGCTGATCCCCAGGTCGGCTTCGTTGACGACCGCCTCGCCGTTCACGGCGGGCATCATGCTCAGGGGCTGCTCGGACTGGGCGACGGCTTCGCGGATCATCGGTCCTCGTCTTCCTCGGGGGGGGTCGACTCGGAGGATGCGGTCGTAGCTCTGAGCAATGTGTGAAGGTCGTCACCGGGCGTTCAGCTGCCGGCTGATCTTTTCGCTCAGGCAGGCGCCTTCGGTGTCAAACCGGACCGGACTCGTGCCCCGCCGGCGCCCGGGCCATGAGGCCGCGGTAGGCCACCGGCGCCGACACCTCGCCGCTCACCACCCGGCGGATCTCGGCGCAGATCGGCAGGTCGACGCCGTGGCGGGCGGCGAGATCCATGACCACATGGGCGGTCTTCACGCCCTCGGCGACCATGCTCATCGAGGCGAGGATGTCGTCGATCGACTCGCCCTTCCCCAGCCGTTCCCCCACCTGGCGGTTGCGGCTCAGAGGGCTGATGCAGGTGGCGATGAGGTCGCCCATCCCGGCCAGGCCGGCCATCGTGGCCGGCTCGGCGCCCATGGCCACCCCGAGCCGGGTCAGTTCGGCCAGCCCCCGGGAGATCACCGCCGCCCGGGTGTTGTCGCCCACCGAGAGGCCCTGGGCGATGCCGGTGGCGATGGCGATCACATTCTTGAGGGCGCCACCGACCTCGCAGCCGACGACGTCGTGGTTGGTGTAGACCCGGAACAGGCCCCGGGACAGCACCCGCTGCAACTCGCCCGCCACGGCCAGATCCTCGGTGGCGATGACGCTGGCGGCGGCGTTGCCGGCCATGATCTCCTTGGCCAGGTTGGGCCCCGACAGTGCCGCCGCCACCCGGCCCGGGAGCACGTCGCGGATGACCTCCGTCATCCGGAACAGGGTCCCGGCCTCGAACCCCTTGGTGAGGCTGACGACGGGGATCCAGTGGGGCACGTGGGGCGCCGCCTCCTCCAGCACCGCCCGGAAGCCGTGGGACGGCACGCCGACGACGAGGACCTCGGCGTCGGACACCGCCTCTCCGAGGTCGCTGGTGGCCCGCAGGCTCTCGGGCAGCGTGAACCCGGCCAGGTAGGCGGGGTTCTCGTGCTTGTCGTTGACCGCCGCCGCCACGTCGGGGTTGCGGGCCCACAAGAGCGTCGGGTTGCGGCCGGCGCTGAGCGAGGCCACCGTCGTCCCCCACGACCCCGCCCCGAGCACCGTCACCCGCATAGAGCGAGAGGCTATCTCCGCCGGTTGGGCGGGTTCGGCGACCACACGTCGGTCGACGACCCGTCGCCCCCGAACTCCCGCAGCGGCTTCTCCGCCAGGGGCTCGAAGATGAGCTGGGCGAACAGCTCGAGGTACTCGGCCACCATCCGTTCGGCCGAGAAGTGGCCCTCCACCGCCGCCCGGCAGGCCCCCCGGTCGAGCTCGTCGACGTGGTCGATGACCTCCGCCATGTGGGCCTCGTTGCGGCACAGGAAGCCGGTGCGCCCGTCCTCCACCACCTCGCCCGCCGCCCCCTCGTTGAAAGCGAGGACGGGCGTGCCGCAGGCCAACGCCTCCAGCATCACGATCCCGAACGGCTCGTTCCAGCGGATGGGGAACAGCAGGGCCCGGGCGCCGGCCAGCAGCTCCCGTTTCTCCTCTTGGGTGACCTCCCCGACGAACCGCAGCCGGTCGTTGAGGTAGGGGGCGACGTAGCGCTCGAAGTACCACCGTTCGGCCGGCTCCCGGACCTTCCCGGCCAGGATCAGCCGCTGCCCGGCCTTGAACGCCGCCTCCAGCGCCCGGTGCGCCCCCTTCTCCGGGGTCATCTTGCCCAGGAACAGGAGGTAGCCGCCGTCGCCCCGGCCGACCGGGAAGGGGGCGGGATCGAGGCCGTGGTGGATGACCCGCGCCACCGGGACGCCGGGAACGACCTGGGCCTGCGAGGCGGCCACGATGATGGCCGAGCGGGACATTCGGCCGTAGAGGCGGGCCCCTCCGTCGTCGAGCGGGCAGTGGGCGGTGGTGACGACGGGGCCGGGGGCGATGAGCGGCCCGGCGATGGTGTGGTCGTGGACGAGGTCGCAGTCGCCCAGCGCCTCGTAGCCGGCCAGGACGTGGACCAGTTCGGTGACGGTGGCGCCGGCCGGATCGCCCTCCGCCGCCTGGTCGTAGAGGTGGAACTTGGGGACGGGGCACGTCGAGTCGCCCACCGTGAACAGCCGGACGTCGTGACCGGCGGCCTGGTAGCCCACCGCCAGCCCGTCGACCACGGTCTCGACGCCCCCGTAGCGGGGCGGCGGGACGGAGACCCAGGGCGGGGCCAGCACACCGATTCGCATGGTCAGAGGGTACCGAGGTCGGGTGTCGGCTGAAACGCGGGTGGGCCCTGGAACGGCAGGAGCCCGTGGCGGAAGGTGAGGCTCATCCGGGGCCCGGCCGAGGCGACCTTGGGAACGCTGTGCTCCCAGGCCCGCTGCGTGGTCCCGCCGGTGACGAGCAGCTCGCCCCGCCCGAGCACCAGCCGCACCGTGGCAAGACCCCCGCCCGCTGTCCTCTTGGGGGACACCCCCCTGCCCCCGGGCTTGGGGCGGAGCAGGAACCGGCGGGGCTCCCCGATCGACACGATGGCCACCAGCGGCTCGGCGATCTCCCGGGCGATCCGGTCCCCGTGCCAGGCCACGCTGTCGCGCCCGTCCCGGTAGAGGTTGAGGCCCATCGAGTCGAACTCGACGCCGTACCGGTCGGACAGGGCCCGCCGCATCCGGTCCAGGATCGCCGGCTCGAGCGGGCGGCCGCTCTCCGCCCCCCACCACGACGTGAGGCGGGGTTCGAGGACCTCGTGGTCCCACATCTTCCTCGTCCGCTGCCCCCAGTCCGCCGTGTGGACCAGGAGGTCGAAGAGGGAATCGGACCCCGACACCCAACCCGGGACCCGCTCGATCCAGGACCGGCGGTCGAGCTCGATGCGGGCCGCCCGGGCGAACGTCTCGTCGACGTCCGGCTCCGGACCGCCGTCGAGCAACGACGGCTGCCAGGTCAGGTGGGGCGCGGTACTCATCGCCCCGGTGAGGGTACCGGCGTGGCGCAGAAGAGGCGCGACGGACCGTGGCGGGCCACAATGGCGGCTCGCAGCCGAGCCCCGGGCGGAACGATGGACGACCCCAACCGATGGGAGCCCCCGCGTGACCGTCGCCCGAGTCGTCCCTCCGTCGGAGGTGGGCGACGTCCAGGCCCTGCTCGACCTGGCCGTGGTCATGGCCGAGAGCGACGACGTCGAGGCCATCGTGGAGGTGGCGGCGGCCGCCGTCCCCACGCTGGCCGCCGGCCGGTGCCTCGGTCTGTGGGGCCCGCCCGACGTCCTGCCTGAGGCCGCCCCGGGTACCGTCGCCTATCCGCTCCGGACGGCCTCCTACGACCACGGTTTCCTCGTGGTCGAGGCCGACCAGCCGCTGCTCCCCGAGGAGGACCGGCTGCTGCGCCTCCTGGCCCAGCAGACGGCGGTGGCGCTGTCGGGGGCGCGGCGGATGGCCCAGCACCGCAAGGACGCCTACGAGCTGGCCCGGGCCAACGTCGCCCTGTCCCGCCTCGTCGACGAGCTGCGCCGGACCGTCGAGATCCACGCCCGGCTGGACGAGGTGGCGACCTCCGGCGCCGGGATGGGCGCACTGGCGGCCACGCTCCACACCGTGACGGGGTTCCCGGTCGCCATCGAGGACCGCCACGGCAACCTCCAGGCCTGGGCGCCCGGTGACCCCCAGGCGGCCGACGGCCCCCGGCCCGGGCGCGAGGAGCGGGAGCAGACGGTCAAGGCCCTGCTGAGGAGCCGGAAGCCGACCCGCATCGGGTCCCGGATCGTGGTGCTGGCCGCTCCCCGCTACGACGTGGTCGGCCTCCTCTCGCTCGTCGATCCCGACGGCGCCGCGGGCAAATTCGAGCTCCTCGCCCTGGAGCACGGCGCCACGGTGCTGGCCGTGGAGCTGGCCCGCCTGGCCAGCGTCGCCGAAGCCGAGCACCGGGTGGGGCGCGACCTCCTCGAGGACCTCGTCAGCGGCCGCGACCAGCCGGCCGCCGTGGCGCGGGCCCAGGCCTTCGGCTTCGACCTGGCCCGGGTCCACCGGATCGCGCTCGTCCACGCCGCGGTGGTCCGCCCCGGGGCCGGCGACGGCGGCCCCGATCCCGGCCCCGACGCCGCCGTGCAGACGCTGCGGCGCCTCGCCCGGGAGGCGGGCATCGACCTGATCGCCGCCGCCCGGCCGGAAGGCGTCCTGCTGCTGGCCGCCGGCGACCCGCCATGGGAGGCCTTCCACCGGGCCCTCCTGGCCGACGGTGGCGACCACCATTGGCGCATCGCCCTCGGGGGGCCTTGCGCCCAACCGGCCGACGCCCCCCGCTCCTACCGGGAGGCGGTCCTCACCCGGGAGCTGCAGCGGTCCCCGGCGGCGCAACCGGTGCTGGCCTGGGAAGGCCTCGGTGTCTACCGGATCCTGTCGTCCCTCGACGACGTCAGCGCCCTCGACCGGCTCGTGGCCGAGCAGCTCGGCGTGCTCCTGGACCACGACCGCGACCGGGGCTCGCAGCTCGTGGAGACGCTCCACCACTACCTCGAGAGCGGGGGGAGCCCCACGACCACCGCCAAGGCCCTCTTCGTGCACGCCAGCACGGTCAAGTACCGGCTGACGCGCATCCGCCACGTCGGCGGCTACGACCTCTCGAAACCCGCCACCCGCTTCGCCCTCCAGCTCGCCACCGAGGCCTGGGTCGTCCTCCGGGCGCTGCGGGACACGACCGTCGGCTGACCGGAGGCCGGCCTCCCCGTCAGCGCACGAACTTGCGCTTGAGCACCGACGCGACGTCGTCGTGGGGACGGGGGATCACGTGGGCGGACACCACCTT
>JAUZEX010000109.1 GCA_030838815.1 Actinomycetota bacterium | reverse complement strand
GCGGGAGGGCGAGATGCTCCTCCAGGCCCTCATCGAGACCGACGACGAGGTCGCCCGGGCCGCCCGCCGGCAGGCGGAGCTGGAGGTGCTCATCACCCGGGCCGGTGGCATCGCCGGCCCCGGGAGCGTCGGGGCGCCAGAGAGAGTCGGGACAGCATGAAAGTGGGGACAGCGTGAGAGTGGGGACAGCATGAGGAAGAGTTTCCCGGCCGAGGACCTCGCTCGCGACGGCCGCTTCCGGCGGGCGAACATGGAAGACCGGTTCGAGGATCCTCGCAACGACCTCCTCCCGGCCGGCCGGCGGGGCGGCAAGCTCACCCCGGAGCGGCCCGACGCCGCCCACGCCGCCCGCCAGCTCATGCACGGCATCTTCGTGGGTGAGATCCAGGCCCTGGAGGGGGCCGGTCGGACGGTGTGGGACTTCGACGACGACGAGGCGCCCTTCGCCCTCAAGCTCGACATGGCCCGCCAGTGTTGGGACGAGGCTCGCCACACGGAGATCTCGGTGAAGCTCGGCGAGTGGATGGGCACCGAGATCGGGGAGTTCGCCGAGACCACCTTCTTGTACCAGGCGGCCTGCAACCCTGATCCCGTCCTCCGCCTGACCGGCGTGAACCGGGCCCTCGAAGGCCTGGCCATCGACGTGTTCAACACCATGCGGGAGTTCGGCCAGGCCTCGGGTGATCCGGTGCTGTCCTTCTGCGAGGACTGGATGCTGGCCGACGAGGTCACCCACGTGAAGATGGGTTCGGACTGGTTGCGCCGGCTCACCGAGCACGACCCGGATCGCCGGCAGCGGGCCCTCGAGTTCCAGCGGGTCGTCGACAAGCTGTTCAGCTTCCGGGGCTTCCGGGGCGAAGGGGACGACAACCCGATCCAGCTGGCCCGGACGTTCCGCCGGATGGCCGGGTTCAACGACACCGAGATCGACGAGATCGCCGAAGTCTCGGACGAGACGATCGCCCAGGAGGCTGTGGCGCCGGCCGGATGAACGTCACCGTCGAGCCCCCCGCCTTCTCGATCGTCGACTACGACGCCGGCCGGATCGCCGCCGTGGCGGCGGAGGTGGTGACCCTGGTCGGCCTCCCCGACGACGTCCGCATCGAGGTCGTCGTCGACGAACGGAACCCGTTCGGCAAGACCGTCGCCATGGTGGATGACCGGTCGGTCACGGTCTCCGTCGAGGGGGGCGCCTTCGAGGACCCGCAGCGGCTGCGCCAGTTCTCCGAGCCGAACACCCGCCTCGTGCTGGGCCGCCTCCTGTTCCGGGTGGCAGACCGGCTCTGTCCGGACTTCGGGGATCCTCCCGCCGATTCCGATCTGACCCCGGCCGAGCACACCGCCTGGGATGCCTACGCCGTCGGTCGGTACTCCCGGCGGGTCGGCATCGACGGCGGGCGGGCCCGGCGCCGCTACGCCTTCCGTCTTCGCCACGGCTTCAGCGACGCCGCCGACCGGGCCTTCGACCGGCTGTGGACGGGATCCGATCTCACCTGGGCCGACATCCGGGCGGCCTGCGCCCCCTAACCGTTCCTCTCACGGACGCCGGCTACATCAGGTCGTGGGCGCTCACCGCCTGGAACAGGCCGAGGTCCGGGGGGCCCGCCAGCAGGGGGAGGGCGGCGCCGGCCAGCTGTTCCGTGACGTCCGATGTCAGGTGGTCCCGCTGGTGGTCGGCGCTCTCCCACTTCTCGTAGACGAGGAAGCGGCCGGGAGTCGTCAGCGACGCCACGAGGTCGATGTTCCGGCAGCCGGGACTCCTCCGGCTCACCACCACGTAGTTGGCCAGCACGGCCCCGAGCGCCGCTTCGGCCCCCGGGCGGGCGTCGAAGACGCCGGCCACGATGGCCAGGTCGACGTCATCGCGCGGTCCGGGAAAGGCACTCACGCTGAGCGCGAAACGACGGTTGACATGATCCTGTAACCCCCTCAGGTCCGATTCAGGGCAGGAGATGTCCGGATTGTGCCGAAATCCCGAGCAGATCGACAGCACCGTCGCAAATGGGCTCGGAACCCTGTCAGGGGGAGATGGGGACACCGGGCTCGCGGCAACTGAGGATCTCAGACGAATTCGGCGGAACGGTACGGGAGTCTTGACCGGCCCGGTATCGTATTGATCAAGGTGGTGTTGGATGCTGGGTGGCGATGCCAGACCCACGCGCGCTCCACGCGAAACCCGGAAAAGGAACTCCGTGGCCAAGGAACGAGTCGAGCGGGACGAGGAAGATCTCGTCCGGCTCTACCTTACCGATATTGGGCAGTACCCACTGCTGACGAAGGATGACGAGGTTCGTCTGGCCCAAGCCATCGAGGGCGGCAATGCCGCCCGATGCGAGCTCGAGAAGGGCAGCAGCATCTCGGCGAGCAAGAAGCGCGAGCTGCGCCGCAATGTCACCGAAGGCGAACAGGCCCAGCGCACGTTCGTCCAGTCGAACCTTCGGCTCGTCGTCTCGATTGCCAAGAAGTACCAGGCGTCGGGTCTGCCTCTCCTCGACCTGATTCAGGAGGGCAACCTCGGCCTCATGCACGCGGTCGAGAAGTTCGACTGGCGCAAGGGCTTCAAGTTCTCGACGTATGCCACGTGGTGGATCCGTCAGGCCATCACCCGCGGCATCGCCAACACCGGCCGTACGATCCGCCTGCCCGTTCACGCCGGCGACACGCTGGCCCGCCTCCAGAAGGCCCGTGCCCGTCTCGAGC
>JAUZEX010000092.1 GCA_030838815.1 Actinomycetota bacterium | reverse complement strand
CGGGTCGGTGACCACGTCATGCCACACGACCGGGGTCCGCTGTCGATGGCCCGAACCGGCGGCGACGCCGGCCCCGACGAGGCCGGCGGCGACGACGACGGCGGCGGTCACTGCCGCCCGGCGGCGGCGCGACAGCCCAGACCATCCCGCCCGTAATGCGCCGGTCCGTCCCATACGGCAGTGTCGACCGGTCGTCGCTCCACCTTGAGCCGCTCGCCGACTCGGTAACCTCGGCGGCCGACACTTCGGGAGGTGGCCGTGACCTGGTGGCAGGACGGCGTGATCTACCAGATTTACCCGCGGTCGTTTCACGACACGAATGGCGACGGCGTCGGCGACCTGGCCGGCATCACCGAACGGCTCGACCACCTCGCCTGGCTCGGAATCGACGCCATCTGGATCACGCCGATCATGCCGTCGCCCGACAGCGACTGGGGCTACGACGTCGCCTTCTACACCGGCGTCCAGCCCGTCCTCGGCGATCTCGAGGGCTTCGACCGGCTGGTGGCCGGGGCCGACGCCCGGGGGATCAAGGTGGTGCTCGACCTCGTCCCCAATCACACCAGCTCCAAGCACCGCTGGTTCCGGGAGGCCCGGGCGTCGAAGAGCTCCCCCCGGCGCGACTACTACGTCTGGGCCGATCCCAAGCCGGACGGGTCACCGCCCAACAACTGGCGCTCCAGTTTCGGCGGCCCGGCCTGGACGATGGATCCCGTCAGCCGCCAGTACTACCTCCACAACTTCCTGCCCACCCAGCCCGACCTCAACTGGTGGAGTGAGGAGGTGCGGGAGGAGTTCGACCAGATCCTGCGCTTCTGGTTCGACCGCGGTGTGGCCGGGTTCCGCATCGACGTCGCCCACGCCATCGTGAAGGACAAGGAGCTGCGGGACAACCCGCCGGCCGAGCCCGGCGACCATCCCTACGTCGCCGCCTTCGGGCAGCGCAAGGTCTACAACGCCGAGCGGCCCGAGGCCCACGACGTGTTCCGGCGGTGGCGGGCCATCGCCGAGGAGTACGACCCGCCGCGGCTGCTGCTGGGGGAGACCTACGTCCTCGACGTGGAGCGGCTCCGCCCCTTCTTCGGCGCCGGCGACGAGCTGCAGCTGGCCTTCAACTTCGTGTTCCTCCACTCGCCGTTCACGGCCGAGGGTCTACGGTCCATCGTCGACGCCACCGAACGTGCGCTCGACGGGCCGGACACCTGGCCGGTCTGGGCCATCTCGACGCACGACCTTCCCCGCTACGTCGACCGGTGGGCCGCCGGGTCGGCCGACCGGGCCCGCTGCGCCCTTCTCATGCTCCTGACCCTGCGGGGGACGCCCGTCCTCTACTACGGCGACGAGCTCGGCATGGCCGACGTGCCGGTCCCGCCCGAGCAGCGGCGCGACCCGGTGGGGACGGGTGCCTTCGACGCCGGCCCCGGGCGGGATCCGTGCCGCACGCCGATGCCGTGGTCGGCGGGGCCCGGCGGCGGCTTCACCACACCCGAGGCGCGGCCGTGGCTGCCGTTGTCGACGCAGCCCGGCGTCACCGTGGAGGAGCAGCGGGACGACCCCGGTTCGATGCTGGTGCTGTCCCGGGACCTGATCGCCCTCCGGCGCGCCGAGCCCGACCTGTCGAGCGGCGGGTACGAGCCGCTGGCGGCGCCGGACGGCCTGTGGGCGTTCCGGCGGGGGGAGCGGTTCGTGGTCGCGCTGAACCTGTCCGACACCGCCGGCGCCGTCGATCTCCCGTCCGGCGGGCGGATCCGGATCGCCACCCGCCGCGCCCGGGACGGCGAGGCGGTCCAGGGTCCGCTGGCGCTCGGGCCGGGTGAAGCGGCCGTCGTCGAGCTGACCCGCTGAGTGGGCGAAACTTGCGCTCGTGCGTGGCGCATGGCGCGACGGAGGAGCGCCGGTTCGGCTGCTGAGCTCATCGGCGAGGGTGGGGGCGGCGATGCCGGAGGGGCGCAGGCTTCGGCGGGTCAGATCGTCGGCGGAAGGGCCCGGGCGGCGACGCCGGAGCAGGTCTCCTGGCCGTAATCCTGACCGAGGTTGACGGGGTAGCGGGTCGTCACCACGATGATCCAGCGGTTGGGATGGGGACCGTCGTCGGTGATGCCGGTGCAGTTGACCCGCCAGACCTGCTCGTCGATGTCGGGGTACCAGCCGTTCTTCACCGCCGGGTTGGAGTGGTGGACGGCATCGGCGACCCCCCAGCGCTGGGACGGGATCACCTGTCGCATCTCCCGCAGGAGGGCGTCGCGGTGGGCGGCGGTGACCCCCCGGGCATGGACCAGGGCGGTGAGGATCACCGCCATGTCGCGGGCGGTGGTGGTGGTGAAGCCCCACGACGTGGGGTCGGCGGGCGGAGCGGTGTTGCGGACGCCGGTCACCTTCCTCACCCAGTCGATCACCGCCGGGCCGCCGAGCGCCGCCCAGAGGCGGCTGGCAGCGTCGTTGTCGCTGGCGCGGATCATCTGCTGGAGGTCGGACTGCTCGTCGGCCGTGAGGCCCCGGTGCTGCTCGTGGGCCCGGGCGAAGAGGCGCATGCCGATGACGATCTTGACGATCGAGGCCGTGCGCAGGACTACGCCGCTGTCAGGGTTGCCCTGGACCTTGCCGGTGGTGGAGTCGACCACGGCGACGCCGGCGGTGCCGGTCCGGCCCGCGGCGTAGCGGGCGGCCTCGGCCAGCCGGTCGGGGGGCGTGGCCTCGTTCTGTCCGAAGCCGCCGCAGCCGCCCGGGCGGCCGACGGGGGCGATGCCGATGACGGCGTCGGACGTGGCCCCCGTGGCCGACCCGCCGAAGGGGGCGTCGCCGAAGGCGTAGACGCCCCCGTCGCGGGCCACGAGCCAGTAGCCGGCACCGCTGCCTGTGGCGGCGATGGCCACGGCCGGGTTGGTGCCGGTCCGCCCGGCGGCCGAGCCGAGGAAGGGGGCATCGCCGAAGGCGAACACGCCCCCGTCGGCGGCGACCAGCCAGTAGCCCCGGCCGGTGGGGGTGGCGGCCAGGCCGACGATCGGCTGGTTCAGCCGGAGGCCGCCGGTCGAGCCCAGGAAGGGCGCCTCGCCGAAGGCGAACACACCGCCGTCCCGGGCCACGAGCCAGTAGCCCCGACCGGTGGGGGTGGCGGCCAGCCCGACGATCGGCTGGTTCAGCCTGACGCTGCCGGTGGAGCCGAAGAAGCCGGCGCCCCCGAAGGCGAAGATCCCCCCGTCGGCGGCGGCGAGCCAGTACCCGGAACCCGGGTCGGAATTCGACCCCGAAGCGGGCGGCACGGCGGCCAGGCCGACGATCGGCTGGTTGAGGACGAGGCTGCCGGTGGAACCGGCGAAGGGGGCGTCGCCGAAGGCGAACACGCCGCCGTCGCGGGCCACGAGCCAGTACCCGCCGCCGCTGGCGGTGGACGTCATGCACACCACCGGCTGGTTGAGGTGGGAGCCCAGCGGCGATCCGAAGTCCGGCGCCCCGCCCAGGCGGTAGACCCGCCCGTCCGCCGAAGCCAACCAGTAGCCCCCACTGGCCGTCCCGGCCGCCGACGCGGGCTCCGGCGCCGCCTCGCCGAGCGTGGTGAGCAGAACGGCGAGGGCCAGCAGGGCGCGCAGGAATCGGTCGGCGAGGGACATGGGCAGCGGCACCGTAGCCGCTCGTCAGGCGGCCCGGGGCCCGGCCGGCTTGAGAAACCTGAACATGCTCCGCCTTGTGCCGGGATCGCGTCCGCTGCTACGACCGGGCCCCATGACCCGACGGTTCCCGGCCTGCCGGCGCGCCATGGTCCTCACGGCCTCGCTGGCGCTGGCGTCCTGCGGTACCGGCTCGACCGCAACGGCGAAGGGTGCCTCGACGACGACCACCGTCGCCACGACGACCACCCTCGCCACGACCGCGACGACGACGCCCAACAGGGTGGCGGACAGCAGCCCGACGGTGGCGGCGACCAGCCCGGTGCGGGCCCCGGTGGTGGTCGGCCTGGGGAACTCGGTGCCGTCGGGAACGGCCTGCTCGTGCCAGAACTTCGTGAGCGCCTACGCGGCGCTGGTGGCCGCCGCCACCAACACGAAACCGACCGTCAACAACGATGCGGTGCCCGGCTCCACGAGCGCCGACGTGGTGAACCAGTTGGCCACGGCCACCGTGCAGGGCCAGCTCCGCTCGGCCACCACCGTGTTGATCATGACCGGAGCCAACGACTTCAACGACGCCTTCGACCAGGTGAGCCTCGGCGCCCCGGCACCGGCGAGCTACGGGCCGGTGGCCACCGCCGTGCAGGACAACGTCACCGCCATCGCGGAGAAGATCCATGCCATCAACGCCGCCGCCCACGTGGTCGTGCTCGACTACTGGGCCGCGATGGAGGACGGTGCGGTGGCGGCGAAGGACTACGACGCCCCGACCATGGCCGCCGCCGTCGCCTCGACGACCTATGTCAACAACGCCCTGGCCGTGGCGGCGAAGACCACCGGCACGATGTACGTCTCGACCTACACCGCCTTCAAGGGGCCCAACGGGACCGCGGACCCGACGGCCCTGCTGGCCGCCGACGGTGACCACCCCGATGCCGCCGGCCACCAGGTCATCGCCAAGGCCATCTACGCCGTCCTGCCCAACGGCTAATGTCCGGGACGGGGATCGAGCGGCTCGCATCCGCACGAGGACGTGGAGCGCCACGGATGGATCACAGCCCGCTCCGGCGGGACGCGTTGCGCTGGCCGGGGCGTCTCGGCGTCCTGATCGTCGCCGGCGCCGCCCTGCTCGGCGCCTGCTCGTCCGGGGGCGGTTCCGGCCCGGCCGAAGCGGCATCGAGCCACCGGTTCGCCGCCTACCGGCAGTGCCTCGAGCAGCACGGCGTGACGCCCCGGACCCAAGGTTCGGAATCGTCGACCACCGACCCCGCCAGCGCCGCGGCGTACACCGCCGCCCGAAAGGCGTGTGCGTCACTGCGCCCGGCCGGCGGCCTCCGGGGCGGCGGAATCAACTCCGGCCCCCGCAAAGCCTTCCGCCGCTGCATGACCGACCACGGCGTCACGCTACCCACGGCCGCCACCCGCGGCACCGGGCCCGACCCGAGTTCGACCGAGGCCGCCCCCCGGGGCGGCATGCTCAATGGGCTCGACCGAAAGGACCCGGTCGTGGTCAAGGCGCTGGACGCCTGCCGGTCCCTGCTCGTATCTCCGTCCACGTCGTCATCGACCAAGCCCAAGTAGATCTGCGGGCCGCGCCAGGCGGACTGGCGTCGTGGGGGACGCTACGGTTCCCGGGTTCCGTTCAGGGCGCGCTCGTACGAGCGGTGCGAGCCGATGAACCGCCCCGAGGAACCAGGATGAGACTCGGTCGGCTGCCTCGGGCGCGCAAACCGTTAATACCGTGCGGGTACGGAGCCGGCGCCGCGAGACCCGTCCGGGGGCGGCACGGGCGCGCTACCTTGCGCAACTGGCGTTCCATTACCGGGAGACAGCGGAAATCGAACGCCAGAACGGGGAGTCCAGCCGCCGGGCGGCAACTGGCGTTCGTTTACCGGGATGTAGCGGAAATGGAACGCCAGTTGACCGAGGCCGACGGCAGCGGACGCGAGACAGGGCCGGTAAAAACCGGCCCTGACCTGCGACGCTACTGAGTCGGGACGGCGGGATTTGAACCCGCGACCTCAGCGTCCCGAACGCTGCGCGCTGCCAAGCTGCGCTACGTCCCGAGGGAGACGAGTCTAGCCGACCTCTTCTTCCGGTCCCGCAGGGGTTTCGCCGTCGTCGCCGGAGGCCTCGGCGGCCCTGCGGGCCTCCTCGGCGGCGAGGACGGTCTTCACGGTGCGGCGGAGGGTGCCGCCGTCGATCGGCTTGACCAGCATGGCGTCGACGGTGGAGCGGCGGGCCAGGAACCGGTCGGCCTCCCGGTCGAGAAGGATCAGGATCGG
>JAUZEX010000091.1 GCA_030838815.1 Actinomycetota bacterium | reverse complement strand
GCGGCCTACCTTGCCGGCCTGAACGAGCCGGTTCTCCTCCTGGCCGCGGCGGCGGTCGCCGCGGCCCTCGGCCGGGGGCGTCGTCGCCGGGGCCGCCCCGGTCCGCCGGTGGCGGCGCTCCTGGGGCTGCTCGTGGCCGCCGGCCGCTTCCTCGCTGGACCGGGGGCCGCCTCGGCGGCGGGGCGGGTCCTGGCCGGGCCGGGCGCCGCCTCGTCCACCGGCGGCGGGGTGCTGCCGGGGGGAGGCGTATGGCGGGCGGTCGTGGCCCGGGCGGGGAGTCCCGATCTGCTCCGCATCTTCGGGGCGTTCCTCAAGGTGGGGGCGCTGCTGTTCGGGAGCGGGTACGTGCTGCTGGCCTTTCTGCGCCGGGATCTCGTCCTCAGCCATGGGTGGCTGACCGAGGGACAGCTGCTCGACGCCATCGCCGTGGGGCAGGTCACGCCCGGGCCGCTGTTCACCACGGCAACGTTCGTGGGCTACCTCCTCCGGGGTGTGCCCGGGGCGGTGGTGGCGACGGTGGCGATCTTCCTCCCGGCCTTCCTGATGACGGCCGTCCTCGAACCGGTGATCGCCCGCCTGCGGAACAGGCCCGTGACGGCCGCCGCCCTCGACGGGCTCAACGCCGCCGCGGTGGCGCTGATGGCCGGCGTGACGTGGTTCCTGGGCCGGGACGCCGTCGTCGGCGTCCCCACCGCCCTCCTCGCCGCTGGCGCGCTGGTCGCCCTCCTCCGATGGCGCCTCAACCCGGTGTGGCTGATGGCGGCCGGCGCGGGCGCCGGGCTGGTGCTCCGCAGCCACCTTTGACCCGACCCGCACCTTTGACCGACCCGCACCTTTGACCGACCCGGCGTTCGTCCGTCTTGGACATTGGCGACGAAGGAACGCCGGTGGGCCCGTCAGCTCCAGAGGGTGACGTAGACCGGGGGGCGGAACCGGGAGGCGGGGACGCTGCCGTCGGCCCGGGACATCACGTGCATGGCGTCGGGGGTGGCCAGGAACCGCCGGAGGCGAGTCGCCGCCGGGGAGCGACGGTCGGGGCTCAGCGAGCTCACGTACCAGAAGAGGTCGGCGGGCGTGCCCTCGACCGCCACGGGCGCCAGCCCGCCCCGGGCCATCTCCGGGGCGACGAGGTGGTGCACCGCCGGCGACAGGCCGTGCCCCTCGGCGGCTGCCACCCAGGCCGCCGCCTCGCTGCCGAAGACCCGCAGCCGTGACTCCGGGACGCCGAGCCGGGCCAGGAGCCGGCCGCTGTCACTGGACGGGTCGACGCCGGACGGGCCGAGCAGCCATTCCTGATCGGCCAGCACTCCCGCCGCCACGGGCCGTGTCCCGCCCGCCAGCCGGTGGTCCGGGCTCGCCACCACCAGGAGGCGGTAGCGCATCAGCGGTTCCGAAGTGAGCCCCGGGAGGCGGGGCCCGAGCCCCACGTCGGCCAGCCGCTCGAGGAGCAGGGCCGACATCTCGGCATCGCTGGTCAGGCCGACGCTGGCCTCGACGGCGGCCGTCCGGGCCGTGAAGACGTTCAGGAGGCCGGGGGCCACGAACTCGGCGACGGTGCTGGAGGCCACGACCCGGAGCAGCTCGGGGGCGCCCTGGGCGTCGCGGATGGCAGCCTCGGCCTCGACGGCCAGGTTCACCATCTGGGAGGCGATGCTGACGAGGCGCTTCCCGCCCGGAGTGAGCTCCATCCCGGTGTTGGACCGCTGCAGGAGGGGATCGCCGAGGTGTTGGCGGAGGGCGGCGAGGGCGCCCGACACGGCCGGCTCGCTCACGCCGAGGACCTTGGCTGCCGCCTTGACCGATCCGAGCCGGGCCACCAGCACGAAGGCCTCGAGCTGGGTCAGGGTCACGGCGACCGCCGGGAGGGCGGCGAACTCGGAGCCATGCAATGACCATAAGGGATCGCTTAGGTAGGGGTGGATCGCCTGCTCGGGCCGGTGCAGACTCCCGCTGGGCGGGCGAGGGCGCGCCCTGAGTGAGGGACGGCCAAAAGGGGGCACAGGGTGCAGACACCCGCACCATTCGAATACGAGCGCGCCACCAGCGTCGACAACGCGCTGGCGCTGCTCGAGCGGCACGGGCCCGAGGCCCGGGTGGTCGCCGGCGGCCACAGCCTCCTGCCGATGATGAAGCTCCGCCTGGCCGGGCCGGAGGTCCTCATCGACATCAACGACCTGGCCGACCTGGACTACATCCGGGTCGACGGCGACGACATCGCCATCGGGGCGATGACCCGCCACGCCACGCTCCTGTCGTCGCCGGTCCTGGCCGAGCACTACCCGATCTTCCGCGACGCCGAGCGGGTCATCGCCGACCCCATCGTCCGCAACCGGGGGACGTTCGGAGGGTCGGTCTGCCAGGCCGACCCGTCCGAGGACCTGTCGGCCGTGACCTCGGCCCTCGGGGCGACGATGGTCATCCGGTCGACGGAAGGGGTCCGCACGGTGTCGGCCCGGGAGTTCCACACCGGGCCGTACGAAACCGTCGTCGGCCCGGCCGAGATCCTGGTCGAGCTGCGCGTGCCGATCCGGTCCGCCTGCGGCAGCGCCTACGAGAAGGTGGAGCGGCGGGCGGGGGACTGGGCGGTGGCGGCCGGCGGCTGCTTCCTCACCCTCGACACCGGCGGCACCGTCACCGACGTGGGCATCGGCCTCACCGCCGTCGGGGCCCCCCACTTCTGCGCCCCCGAGGCGGAGGCGGCGCTGCGGGGGCATCCGATCAGCGACGA
>JAUZEX010000583.1 GCA_030838815.1 Actinomycetota bacterium | reverse complement strand
TTAATGCGTTAGCTACGGCACGGAGCCCGTCGATCGAGCCCCACACCTAGTGCCCAACGTTTACGGCGTGGACTACCAGGGTATCTAATCCTGTTCGCTCCCCACGCTTTCGCTCCTCAGCGTCAGTACCGGCCCAGAGTGCCGCCTTCGCCACCGGTGTTCCTCCTGATATCTGCGCATTTCACCGCTACACCAGGAATTCCGCACTCCCCTACCGGACTCGAGTCATGGCAGTATCGAGTGGCGTCTCCGAGTTGAGCCCGGAGTTTTCACACCCGACTTGCCAAACCGCCTACGAGCTCTTTACGCCCAATAAATCCGGACAACGCTCGCCCCCTACGTATTACCGCGGCTGCTGGCACGTAGTTGGCCGGGGCTTCTTCTGCAGGTACCGTCATTTTCGTCCCTGCTGAAAGGGGTTTACAACCCGAAGGCCTTCGTCCCCCACGCGGCGTTGCTGCGTCAGGCTTTCGCCCCTTGCGCAAGATTCCCCACTGCTGCCTCCCGTAGGAGTCTGGGCCGTGTCTCAGTCCCAGTGTGGCTGGTCGTCCTCTCAGACCAGCTACCCGTCGGAGCCTTGGTAGGCCGTTACCCCACCAACAAGCTGATAGGCCGCGAGCCCCTCCCGAAGCGGAATCCATTTCCTCATCGAGCCATGCGACTCATTGAGGGTATCCGGTATTAGCACCGGTTTCCCGGTGTTATCCCAGTCTTCGGGGCAGGTTGCTCACGTGTTACTCACCCGTTCGCCGCTAGGTCTTCCCTTGTCTTGCGACAAGTTGGACCCCGCTCGACTTGCATGTGTTAAGCACGCCGCCAGCGTTCGTCCTGAGCCAGGATCAAACTCTCCGTCGAGATCTCGGCGTCCCGGACCTTGCGGTCCGCTGGCCTAAATCGGTGAGAGAGCCGCCTTCGAGCCCACTAAAGCTCTCCGGCAACCCGGCACTGGATCAAACACAAACGTTTGTGTTGTCCGTGTTTCACTCAGTGCAATTGACTTGATGAACGCTCCCGTCCTTTCAGGACACAGTCCCGAGAGGTCGCGAGCGCCCGCACTGGCTTTTGTCATCACTATTCCGTTTTCAAAGAGCGACGGTCCGAGTAACAGGAGCTACCCGAGGGGGGGACCCTGTTACCTGGCCCAACACACCTCTCCCGACTGGGGAGATGTCCGTGTCAATTGCCGGCCCGGTTGGCGACCAGCGCCTGCCGGCGAGCAACGGCGCACTCTAACGGTTTATGGCCCGAGTGTCAACTCCCGGACCACCCACCGGAGCGGTGCGCCGCCTACTGCCGACCCTTTCGGATCGGCGTTGACCACCCTACCAAGCGGCGGCGGGAAGCGGGAACGCAGGGCCGGGATTCCTTACCCGGGAACCCAAACGACCCGCGCCCAGGCCCGCCGGCCCACCTGGAGGACCCCGCCACCGAGTTGGTCGGGGGCCAGTTCGAGGTCGGGGGCGGTGATCCGGTCACCGTTGAGCCGGACCGCGCCCTCCGTGATCTTCCGGGCACCTTCCGAGTTGGACTTGGCCAGGCCGGCCAAGGCCAGGAGCCGGGCCAGGCGGATGCGCCCGTCGACGAGGTGCTCGGGCCGGAGCTCGAACTGGCGGACGTCCTCGGGCATCTCGTGCTTCTTGAACACCTGGTCGAAAGCGCCCTCGGCGGCCGCTCCGGCACCGTCGCCGTGGTAGAGGTCGACGATCGTTCGGGCCAGCAGGCGCTTGGCGGCGTTCGGGTGCAGCTCCCCCGACGTCAGACGGGCGGTCTCCGCCTCCACCCGGTCGGGGTGCCAGCCGGTGGCCAGCAGCATGTAGCGACCCAGCAGAGCGTCCGGGATGCTCATGACCTTGCCGAACTGCTCGGCGGGAGGCTCGGTGATGCCGATGTAGTTGCCGAGCGACTTCGACATCTTGTTGACGCCGTCGAGACCCTCGAGCAGCGGCGTGGTGAGCACCACCTGGGGCTCCTGCCCCTCCCGGGCCTGGAGCTCCCGGCCCACCAGGTTGTTGAAGAGCTGGTCGGACCCGCCCAGCTCGACGTCGGCCCGGACCTTGACGGAGTCCCATCCCTGCAGGAGGGGATAGAGGAGCTCCATGACGGAGATCGGCTGACCGGCGGCGTAACGCCTGGCGAAGTCGTCCCGTTCCAGCATCTGGGCCACGGTCGCCTTGCCCGCCAGCCCGAGCAGCCCGTCCGCCCCGAGGGCGCCCAGCCACTCGGAGTTCCGCCGCACCTCGAGGCGGTCGTCCCGCAGGATCAGGCCGGCCTGGGCCCGGTAGGTGGCGAGGTTGGCCTCGATCTGCTCCGCCTCCAGCCGGGGGCGGGTGGCCGAGCGACCGGTGGGGTCGCCGACCTGGGCCGTGAAATCGCCCAGGATCAGGACCGCCGTGTGGCCCAGATCCTGGAACTGGCGGAGCTTCCGGAGCACGACGGCGAAGCCGAGGTGGATATCGGAGGCGGTCGGGTCGATCCCGAGCTTCACGCGGAGGGGTTCGCCACGGGCCAGCTTCTTCCGCAGGTCGGCCTCGGAGATGAGGTTGGTCGCTCCGGCGCCGACGACGCGGACCGCTTCGTCGATCGATGTTGCGTCACTCACGCTGCGACACCGTAGTTCCACGCTTCGTCCATCCCGCCGCCGGGCATTCGAAGGGAGTTGAATACAGCCATGCTCCGTCGCCTCTGGCTCGTCGTCGCGCTCACCCTGGCGGGCTCCGGATGCGCCTACCGGGTCGACATCGCCGCCCCGGCGGCCCAGGCCGAGACGACCAAGGTCTTCGCCGCCGACGGGTCGTTGATCACGACGCTCCACGCCGAGCAGGACCGGGAGCAGGTGCGGCTCGACGAGATGGCCGCCCCCCTCAAGGCAGCCGTGCTCGCCATCGAGGACTCCCGCTTCTTCGAGCACAAGGGCGTCGACCTGCGGGCCCTGACCCGGGCGCTGCGCCGCAACGCCGAGGCCGGCCAGATCAAGGAGGGCGGCTCGACGATCACGCAGCAATACGTGAAGAACGTGCTGCTCGACCCAAAGAAGACCGTCCATCGCAAGGTGCGGGAGGCGGTGATGGCCTTCCAGATCGAGCGGACCCACACCAAGGAGGCGATCCTCGAGGGTTACCTCAACAGGATCTACTTCGGGAATGGCGCCTATGGCGTCCAGGCCGCCGCCCAGCTCTACTTCAACAAGCCGGCGTCGGCGCTGTCGCTGGCCGAGGGCGCTCTGCTGGCCGGCCTCATCCAGGCGCCGGAGGGCTACGACCCGTTCGGCGCTCCGGCCGCCGCCCTGGCCCGCCGCCAGGTCGTGCTGGGGCGGATGCGGGAGCTCCGGGCGGCGGAGGAATCCGACATCGCCGCCGCCCAGGCCTCACCGCTCGGCGTGGTGGCCAAGAAGCCGGCCGGCGCCCGCTATCCGGCCGGCTACTTCGTGGAGCGGGTCAAGCGGTTCGTCCTCGACGACGCCCGATTCGGCGCCACGCCGGCCGACCGCCGCCGGCTCCTGTTCGAGGAAGGCCTGCGCATCCACACGACGGTCGACCTGCGCCTCCAGCAGACCGCCGAGGAAGCGGTGAAGGGCGTGCTGGGAAACCCGGCCAGCGACCCGTCGGGGGCCGTGGTGGTCCTCGATCCCCGGACCGGCTTCGTCCGGGCCCTGGTCGGCGGGCGGGACTTCTTCGGGCCCGAGCCGGAGGCCAAGTTCGACCTGGCCACCCAAGGGATGCGCCAGACCGGCTCCTCGTTCAAGCCGTTCGTGCTGGCCACCGCCCTGGCCCAGGGCATCTCACCCCAGAAGGTCTACGAGGCGCCGACGTCGCTGACCATCCCCATGCCCGACGGGCAGGCGCCTTGGGTGGTGGGGAACTACGAGGGTGAAGGCGGGCCGCCGGTCAGTCTGGTCGACGCCACCGTCCACTCCATCAACACCGTCTACGCCCAGCTGATCGAGGAGGTCGGGCCCCAGAAGGCGATCGACATGGCCCGCACCCTCGGGATCAGCGCGCCGCTCAAGCCGTACCCGTCGGCGGTGCTGGGCAGCAACGAGATCAGCGTCCTCGACATGGCCTCGGCCTACTCCACCTTCGCCGCCGACGGGATGCACGCCGACCCGGTCTTCGTGACCGAGATCACCAAGGCCGACGGGTCGGTCCTCTACCGGCGGCCGGCGACGCTCCACCGGGCCATCCCCACCGACGTCGCCCGGGGCGTGACCGGGATCCTCTCCCAGGTGGTGCAGCGGGGGACGGGCGCCGCGGCCCAGCTCGGCGACCGGCCGGTGGCCGGGAAGACGGGGACGACCAACGAGTGGAGGGACGCCTGGTTCGTCGGCTACACCCCCGACCTCGTGACCGCCGTGTGGGTCGGCTTCCCCGAGCGGCAACGGTCGATGACGCCGCCCACGACCGCCATCCGGGTGACGGGCGGGTCGTGGCCGGCGCAGATCTGGCACCGGGTGATGGAGCCGGCACTGGGCGACAGCCCGTTCACGGCCTTTCCCGTTCCGGAAGTGGCGGCACCGGCGATGCAGGCCGCTTCGTCCCCGCCACCGGCCCCTGCCGGCGTGCCCCTGCCCGACGTCGCCGGCCAGTACGAGACGCAGGCCCGCTCGGTGCTCGAGGCGGCCGGGTTCCGGGTCGAGGTCGAGCGACGCCCGAGCCGCGAGCGGGTGGCAGGGATGGTGGCCGACCAGACTCCGGCCCCGGGCACGCTCGTGACACCGGGTTCCACGGTCGTCATCGGGGTCTCGGCCGGG
>JAUZEX010000076.1 GCA_030838815.1 Actinomycetota bacterium | reverse complement strand
CACGATGTCGTGCCGGCGGACCTCGAGGTTCTTCTCGGTGAGCGTCTCGAGGAAATCCGTGCCGAGGTCGGTGGCGACCACCCGCCCGTCGGCGCCGACCTGGTTGCACAGCCAGGCGGCGACGGAGCCCGCCCCGGCCCCGACCTCCAGGCAGTGCCCGCCGGCGGGCAACGGCAGCCGCCCGAGGTAGTCCTGCGTGGCGAGATCGAAGACCTGTTCCAGCAGGTCGAGGCGACGACGCTCCTGCTCCCAGTCGTGTCCGAAGAGGTAGGGGCTCACGATCGTCGTTGTATCCCGGCCGGTCGGACCCGGGCAAAGCGGGCGGTGAACGCCGGTTAGGAGCCGGGACAGGCGGTCAGCGGCCCGTCGGGCAACTTGCCCTTCGGCGTCTCGATGGCGCTGTTGAAGTTGGCCTTCGAGCCGTAGCTCGGGCAGGTGCTGTCGGACCCCGCGCACGGCGCCATATCGGTGGCGTCGACCCGGAGCCCGCTCTCGTTGTAGAAGCCGATGGTGAGGGGGAACTTCACCTCCGACATCGTGAACCGGGTCTTGTCGTGGTTCATGGTCTGGCCGAACTCGAACAGCATGCCGTCGAAGCCGTGGTCGTCGCTGCGGTTGCGGAGGCCGTAGGCCCGCTTCTCCGGCGTGTCGGCCACCTGGACCCGGAGGCAGCTCGACCCCACCCCGATCTTCTTCTCGCCGAAGGTCGGCCCCTGGGCGGCGGTCGTGCCCGTGTTCGAGGCGTCGGCGAACGTCGGGTTGGCCGGACGGTTCGCCCCCCACAGGAGGATCAGCACGAAGGCGACCACGAAGCCCACGGCGGCGAGGCGCCACCGATAGGCCTTGCTCAACCCGGTGACGACCTCGACCGCCCCGGCGGGGGCGGGTTGCGCCAGATCCTCGGGAGGACCCTGGCCCGGTTCTGTCATGCGCTAGCCGCCTGGTAAAGGCCGGGCACCGGGGCGCCGTCGGCGAAGTGGTAGCTCTCCGCCTCGGAAGGGTACCGGCCCGAGCGCACGTCGGCCGCGAACTCGGCCACCGCGGCGGTGGCGTCACCCCTCAGGTCGGCGTACCGCCGCACGAACTTGGGTGCCCGCCCGCCGTTCAGGCCGAGCAGGTCGTGGAACACGAGCACCTGGCCGTCGCAGTGGGCACCGGCGCCGATCCCGATGGTGGGGACGGGTACCGCCTCGGTCACCATCGTCGCCACCGCGTCGGGCACGCACTCCAGCACGATCGAGAAGCAGCCCGTTTCGGCCAGGGCCACCGCGTGGTCGAGGAGGGCCCGGGCGGCGTCGAACTCCTTGGCCTGGACCTTGTATCCGCCCAGCATGTGGACGGACTGGGGCGTGAGGCCGAGGTGGCCCATGACCGGGATCTCGGCGTCGAGGATGGCTCCGACCATATCGAGCCGCTTCCGGCCGCCCTCGAGCTTGACCGCCGACGCTCCGGCCCGCAGCAGCCGGGCGGCGTTGCGGACGGTCTCCTCCCGGGAGACGTGGTAGCTCATCCACGGCATGTCGGCCACCACCTTGGCCTTGGGCCTGGCCCGGGCCACCGCGGCGGTGTGGTGGGCCATGTCGTCGACCGTGACCGACAGGGTGTCGTCGTAGCCGAGGACGACCATCGCCACGCTGTCGCCGACCAGGATGATGTCGGCCCCGGCGTCGTCGACGATGCGGGCCGACGGCGTGTCGTAGGCGGTGACCATGACGAGGGGGGTGCCACCGCCCTTCCGGGCCCGGATGGCGGGAGCAGCGGTGGTAGCGCTCATGAGCCGACCTCCGCACGTCCGGGGCGCGGGCGGCTCCCGGCGGCAATTGTCAGTGTAGCGACGGGTCCCGGTTAACCTCGACGCGATGGAGCGAGCGTGCGAAAACTGCGGGACCCCGGATGACGACGAGCTCCAAACCGTGCGCCGGGTCTACCTCGACCCCGACCGTCCGGGGGAGATCACGAGCACCGAGGAGACGGCCGAGCTCTGGTGCATCTCCTGCACCACGCAGTACCCCCACCTCGTCGACGAGGGCTAGCTCCTAGCCGGCGTGCCGGCGGCCCAAGAGGTAGCTGCGGGTGAGGTGGTTCCAGCTGCACTCGGTGCAGACCTCGACCACGTAGCAGGCGAACTCGTCGCAGTTCTCGCCCAGCCGGTCGAGCTCACCCTGGCTGGCGATGCACCGCCCGTTGGCCGCCTTGAGGGCGTCGCCGTAGACGTAGGACACCAGCCGGAGCTTGGCCTTCTCGCAGATCGGGCAGTCGCCGTCGGTCTCCTCGCCGACGTTGCGGGCGGCCCGGATCAGCTCGGGGTGGGCGTCGCAGACCTCGGTGCGGGTGAGCTTGCCCCGCCGCCATTCGCGCAGCACCGCTCGACGGGCGAGGCGGTAGTCGATCTGCCGGCGCATTGATTCGAGTGTACCGAGGCCGGGGGGGCCGCGATCTCGGTCCTGTCCGTTTGAGCGGATTCCCGGATGTTTGACTTCCCGGCCCGCCCATGTAACGCTGCGCCGATATATCGAGTCGATATATTAAGGTTGTCGTCACCGCAACCACCTCCCCCGAAAAAGGCCCATGCTGGAACTGGCGATCCTGGGGCTCCTGAAGGAGTTCCCCCTCCACGGCTACGAGCTGAAGAAGCGGCTCAACGAGACCCTCGGCCACGTGTGGGGCGTCTCGTACGGCTCGCTCTATCCCGCTCTGGCCCGGCTGGAGCGGATGGGTGCCATCGAGGTCGTGGACCCGCCCGCCGCCGCGCCGATGGCGATCCCCTCCACCGGTTCGATCGCCGGGGAGGCCGCCGCCGCCCGCCTCCGCCGTCCCCTGCGCCGATCCGGCCGCACCCGCAAGGCCTACCGCATCGCCGCCGCCGGCCAGACCCTGTTCCATGAGCTGCTCCGGGCCGAACCCACCCCGGGCGCCGACGAGAACCGGGCCTTCGCCCTCAAGCTCGCCTTCTGCCGCCATCTCGAACCGCCGGCCCGCCTGGAACTCCTCCAGCGCCGGCGGGACCAGCTGGCCGAGAAGCTCGCCCGCGGCCGCCAGGCGCTCGCCGCCTACGCCCGGGCGGGCCGGGGCCCGGACTCGGGGGACATCCCGAGATCCCCGGGACCCGACCGCTACACCCGTGCCCTCATCGAGCACGAGACCACGACCGCCGAGCGCGATCTCGAGTGGGTCGACTCGCTCATCGCCGCCGAGCGCGGCC
>JAUZEX010000053.1 GCA_030838815.1 Actinomycetota bacterium | reverse complement strand
CCTCCAGCATCGGGTACCACAGCTCCCGCTGGAGCCCCATGACGATGTCGGACTCGGCCAGGCGGGCGGTGAGGCCGGCCGAGTCGGGTTGGGTCAGGAGCTGGAGGTACTGGTTCTCGCCCGACAGGCGGATGGTGGTGAGCGACGCCTCGATCATCGCTTCGAGCCCATCCTCGACCCGGATGCGCTCCCGGATCCGGCGGTGGATCTCCCGCACCTGGCGGACGATGACCTCGAGGACCAGGGCGTCCTTGTCGGGGAAGTAGTAGTAGATGGCGGGACGGGAGACGCCGGCCTGGCGGGCGACGTCCTCCATGAGAGTCCCGCGGACCCCCTGCTCCTCGAAGGAGGCCAGGGCGGCGGCGTAGATGTCTTCCCGCACGTTGCGCCGCTTGGCGGTGGCCGTTTTCGCCATGCTCCGATGCTAACCAATCCGCGTTGACAATCTGACATCTTTGGCCAGATACTGACACCGGTCTAAAATTGTCAGAATCGCGCCAGGGGGACGGGATGACATTCGACAAGGTCATCAAGGGCGGCATGATCGTCGACGGCCGGAACTTCCCCCGCTACCGGGCCGATATCGGGATCCGGGACGGCCGCATCACCCGGATCGGGAAGATCCCCGCCCGCGACGGCGCCGACGTCATCGACGCCTCGGGCCTCATCGTGGCGCCGGGGTTCGTCGACCTGCACACCCACTACGACGCCCAGGTCTTCTGGGACCCGTACTGCACCCTGTCGGGCTGGCACGGCGTCACCTCGGTGGCCATCGGCAACTGCGGCTTCGGGTTCGCCCCGGCCCGGCCGGAGATGCGTGACTACCTCATGTCGTCGCTGACCCGGGTGGAGGCCATCCCCCGGGCCTGCATGGAAGCGGCACTGCCCTGGACGTGGGAGACGTTCCCGGAGTGGCTCGACGTCCTCGACCGTCAGCCCAAGGGCCTCAACATGCTGTCCTACGTGCCCATCAACCCGTTGCTGGTCCATGTGATGGGCTACGAGGCGGCCAAGAGCCGCGACGCCACGCCCGGGGAGCGGGCCGAGATGGTCCGCCTGCTGCAGGAGGCCGTCGAGGCCGGGGCCTGCGGCTGGTCGGCGCAGCGCTCGGCGCCCGGGACGGGCTTCGACGTCCAGCGGGACTACGACGGCACGCCCTTCGCCACCGACCTGATGTCGAAGGAGACGGCGCTGGCGCTGGGGGCGGCGCTGGCCGACTACGACCACACCTTCATCCAGACGCTGATGCTGACCGACGATCCGGCCGGCGACCTCGCCCACCTGGAGGAGCTGGCCGCGGTGTCGGACAGCCCCATCCTGTTCAACGCCGTCGGCACGATGGCCAACATGCCCGACGCCCACCGCTTCATCCTCGGCTGGATCCGGAGCTGCCAGGAGCGCGGCCTGCCGCTGTATGCGCAGTGCGTGACCAGCGGGGCGGGCTTCACTTTCACGTTCGAGAACTGGAACATGTGGGACGACTCCCCCGCCTGGCGGGACGCGACGCTGGGCACACCGGCCGAGCGGCTGGCGAAGTTCAAGGACCCGGTGCGGCGCCAGGCGATGATCGAGCAGCCGCCGATGCTCTTCCCCTTCGCCGAAACGGTGATCCTCCGCACCCGGACCGAGCGCTTCCTGCCCGCCAAGGGAACCAAGCTGCCTGACGCGGCCCGCATTCTGGGTTATGACGACATGGGGGCGCTGCTGATCGACATGGCGGTGGCCGACGAGCTCACCACGCTGCTCCAGGTGCCGCAGGTGAACACCGATCCCGCCCTGCAGGCCGAGCTGGTGGTGGCGCCGTACGGGCTCTGGGGCGTGTCGGACGGCGGCGCCCACACCAAGTTCATCACGCTGGGCGCCTACCCCACCGAGAGCCTGATCGACTTCGTGCGGGAGCGGAACCTGGTGACGCTGGAGGAAGCGCACTGGCGGCTCTCCGCGCTGCCCGCCCGGGCGGCCGGCTTCCGCGATCGCGGCACGCTGGTGGAAGGTGCCCCGGCCGACATCGTCGTCTACGACTTCGAGAACCTGACCCTCCACGACGAGGAGGTGGCCGAGGATCTGCCCGGCGGCGAATGGCGCCGCATCCGGCGGGCCGACGGCTACCGCCACATCCTGGTCAACGGCGAAGTCACCTTCGTCGACGGAAAGGAGACCGGCGCCACGCCGGGCCGGCTCTTGCGCCACGGCCGGGGCTGATCACCCGAGTTTCCTTGCGGGAGAAGGGCACGGGGCCCTCGCGGCATGTCGAAGGCGGCTCCAAGGCGGCTCCGCCGAAAAGGTCAAGCGGCACAAATGGAGAGAGAGGGATTTCCTTTTCCGTCACCTCAGTGGCAACATAAGTAACACACAGCATGTTCGAGCAAGTGAGGGACGGATATGGCGGCCAGGAACCAGGCGGGAAAGAGCGGGCCCGCGGAAGCGGTGAAGGCCACGGTGGCCAAGACGGCCAAGGTGGCCAAGGCCGCCGAGCAGACAGTCGTGAAAGCGGCGAAGGCGCTGACCTCGAAGGCGGCCGATGTCGCCGAGACGGCGACGCTGAAGGCGGCCCGGAACGCCGGCCGCGCCGTCGGCAGCGCGCAGAAGGTGGAACGGAAGGCGGTGCAGGGGGCCAAGGCCACAGTGGCGAAGGCGACCCCCGTGGGCAAGACCACCACCCGATCGGCGAAGGCCGCTCCGGCCAAGGCGGCGAAGAGCACCCGGGCCGCCGGCACGAAGGCCGCGGCCGGCGCCAGGAAGGCGACGGGCACCGCCCGGTCAACGGCCAAGAAGGCCACGGGCACGGCCAGGACCACCGCCAGCAAGGCCGCCGGCAGCGCCCGGTCCACGGCCAAGAAGGCCGCCGGCAGCGCCCGCTCCACGGCCAAGAACGCCAGCACCACGGCGCGGTCCACCGCAAAGAAGGCGACCACCAGCGCCCGCTCGACGGCCAAGAAGGCCACCGGGACCGCCAGGAGCACCGCCACCAAGGCCGCCGGCCGGTCCACCGCCACCAAGGCCGCGGGCTCCACCCGGTCCACGGCCAGAAAGGCCAGCGGCACCGCCAAGACCACCGCCACCAAGGCCGCGGGCTCCACCCGGTCCACGGCCAAGAAGGCCAGCGGCACCGCCAAGACCACCGCCACCAAGGCCGCGCGCTCCACCCGGTCCACGGCCAAGAAGGCCAGCGGCACCGCCAAGACCACCGCCAGCAAGGCGTCCGGCGCGAGCAAGACGACGGCCACGAAGTCCGGCTCCGCGGCCAGGACACCGGCCAAGCGCGGGGCGTCCAAGAAGTCCTGACGGCCCAGGCGGGCCGTCCGTGCCCAGCCCTCGCCGCATCGGGCAGGGCTCCATACCGTACGGCCGCTCCGCAAGCGCGAAGCTGAGCGGCGCCGGGTCGCAGGGGCCCGGGCGCGATCCGAAAGGTGCGACGGCATGGAGTTCTCGCTCAGCGCACGGTGCCAGGAGCTGCAGACGCAGCTCACTGAGTTCATGGACGAGCACGTCTACCCGGCGGAGTCCGTGTACGAGCAGCAGCTGGCGGCGTCAGGCGACCCGCACTCCCACCCGCCCGTCCTCGAGGACCTGAAGGCCGAGGCCCGCCGCCGGGGGCTGTGGAACCTGTTCCTGCCTCACAAGACGGAGTGGACCGACGGGCTGTCCAACGTCGACTACGCGCCCCTGGCCGAGATCATGGGTCGGTCCTCCATCGCTCCGGAGGCCTGCAACTGCAACGCTCCCGACACCGGGAACATGGAGATCCTGACCATGTTCGGCACCCCGGAGCAGCAGGAGCAGTGGCTGCACCCGTTGCTGGAGGGCGAGATCCGCTCCGCCTTCGCCATGACCGAGCCGGCGGTGGCGTCGTCCGACGCCACCAACATCACGTCTTCGATCCAAAGAGACGGCGACGACTACGTGATCAACGGCCGCAAGTGGTTCATCTCCGGGGCCCTGCACCCCCACTGCCGCCTGCTGATCGTGATGGGGAAGACCGACTTCGACGCCCCTCCCCACCGCCAGCAGTCCATGGTGCTGGTACCGATGGACACGCCGGGGGTCACGATCCTGCGCAACATGCACGTCTTCGGCTACGACGACGCCGAGGGCCACGTGGACATGACCTTCGAGGACGTGCGGGTCCCGGCGTCGAACCTCCTCGGCGAGGAGGGCGGCGGGTTCACCATGGCTCAGGCCCGCCTCGGCCCCGGCCGCATCCACCACTGCATGCGGACGATCGGCGCCGCCGAACGGGCCCTGGAGCTGATGTGCCAGCGGGCCCATACCCGCAGCCCGTTCGGCAAGCCGCTGGCCGAGCAGGGTGTGGTGCAGACGTGGGTGGCCGACGCCCGCATGAACATCGACCAGGCCCGGTTCTACACCTTCTACACCGCCTGGCTGATGGACACGGCCGGGAACCAGGCGGCCCGCAACGAGATCTCCGGGATCAAGGTCATCGTCCCCAACATGGCGCTGGAGGTCATCGACAACGCCATGCAGACCCACGGGGCCATGGGTGTCTCCCAGGACACGCCGCTGGCCCGGACCTACGCCTGGCTCCGGGCCCTGCGGTTCGCCGACGGGCCCGACGAGGTGCACCGGATGGCGATCGCCCGCCGGGAGCTGCGCCGCTGGGCGCCTGATCAGCGCTCCGGGGGTTCCGCGCCGTAGTCGACGGACAAGCGGAACGGCTTCCGGCCCCGCACCAGATCCAGGGCCGTGCCGCCCTCGCGCCAGCCGGCGCAGGTGTCGACGACCTGCTCGAAGTCGGGACTGCCCTCGGGGTGGCTCCCGTCGTCGACCCGGGTCAGCAGGTACTGGGTCACCACCTGATGGTTCGAGGCGGCCAGCACCAGCGTGAGCAGGTGGGTGCAGCCCTCGACACCGCCGAGGGCGGCCAGGGCGCCGGCCCGGAAGCCCTTCGTCAGCTGGAGGCCGACCAGCCGCTGGGCGGCCAGGGCGGCGGCGGGGCACTCCCGGAAGGGCAGGAACCGGGGCCGCACCTCCACGGCCACCACCGTCAGGTCGGGCGGTTCCGTCACCAGGCGGACCTCGTAGCCGTGGATCTCCTCCTCGGCGCCGGCGGCGTGGTCCAACCAGCGGTCGCGCAGGACGGCGGTGAAGACGAGGCGCCCGTCGACCGCCTCCGACTCGACGGTCATCTCCCGTCGGATGGTGCCGGGGTAGCGGTCGGGGACGAGTTCGGTGGGCCAGGGCATGGGATCCACCATCCCATCCCGGTCCCCGGTGCCGGGAACCGGGTGGTCAGCCCAGGTGCTCCTCGATGAGGGCGGCCCCGCGGGCGGTGTCCTCGTGGAGGAAGAAGTGGTCGCCGTTGACCATGACCAGCGGGACCCCGGCGGCGGCCGCCACTCCCTCGCTCCGCTCCCGGGGCAGGAACGAACGGTCGCCGGCCAGCACCGCCACCGACGCCGTGAGGTGCGGGAGGTGCTCCCAGGCGGCGTTGACGCCGTGCAGCGCCGCCGGGCCGGCGAAGATCGCCGCCTCGATCGGCGGCGGGCAGGCCAGTTCGACCTGACCGTCCCCCCGGTCGATCGTGCCCCAGGCGATGTAGGCGGCGAGGGCCTCGGGAGCCAGGCGATCGAGCGGTGGGCGACTGCCGTAGGAGTGGATCATCGCCTCCCGCGACGCCCAGACCACCTTGCGCCGCAAGGCGGCGGCGGCCATCGGATGGGCGGCGCCGACGGGGGTGTCGGCGCCGATCGCCAGCGCCACCGGCTCGCACAGGACGAGGCGGCGGGCCCGGCCCGGCTGCAGCCGGTCGACGTGGATGGCGACGCCCCCGCCGAGGGAGCCGCCGACGATGTCGACGTCGTCGAACCCGTAGGCGTCGAGCACGGCGATGACGTCGCCGGCCATGCCGTCGTAGCGGTACGGCCCGGGTGGCTCGGGCTTGTCAGTGTCGCCGTGGCCCCGCAGGTCGACGCCGATGGGGCGGAAGGCGCCGCCGGCGGCAAGGCGGCGGGCGATGGGGTCGTAGAGCCCGGCACAGAACCCGTTGGGGTGGAGCAGCACCACCGGGCGGGCCCGCGGGGTGCCGCCCCAGTCGAGGCCCGCGATGCGGAGGCCGTCGTGCTCGACGGCGAAAGGGCGCGGGGCGCCAGTGGGCGCTGCTTCCGGGGAGGCCATTTGGCCCCTAGGTTGGCTTCTTGGCCCGGCTCGGGGCCACCCGGGGCGGCTCGTTGGGCATCTTGGGGTAGACGGGGGGCCAGGGGGCGTCGGCCAGGCCGGCGGCCATGTCGCGCTCGTGCAGGGTGAGGAGCGGCTCCAGCGATTGCGGTACGCCGTAGGTGTCGCGCCAGGGGTCGCCCCGCTCGGCCACCCGGACGGGCAGCGTGGCCAGGGTCATGGCCTCGGGATCGATCGTGTCGAGCTCGTCCCAGGTGAACGGCGCCGACGCCTGGCCGCCGGGCCGGGCCCGCACCGACCACGCCCCGAAGATGGTCTTGTGGGGCGAGTTCTGGTTGAAGTCGACGAACACCCTCCGGCCCCGCTCCTCCTTCCACCAGGCGGCGGTGAGGAGGTCGGGGTGGCGTCGCTCCAGCTCCCGGGCCAGCGCCACGGCGCCCGCCCGCACCTCGATCGAGCTCCACTGCGGGAGGAGACGGACGTAGACGTGGAGCCCGTCCCCGCCCGTGGTCTTCGGCGCTCCGACGACGCCGAGCTCGTCGAGGAGGGCCTTGACCTTCCTGGCCCCGTCCCGCACCTCCTCGAAGGTGATCCCCGGGGTGGGGTCGAGGTCGATGCGGAGCTCGTCGGCGTGGTCGGGATCCGACGCCAGGGACGGCCAGACGTGGAAGCCGAGGCAGCCCAGGTTCACGGCCCAGGCGACGTGGGCCAGGTCGGCGGCCACGAGGGCGTTGGACGTCGTCCCGTTCGGGGTGCTGACGACCGTGGTCTGGAGCCAGTCCGGGACGTCCTTCGGCACCCGCTTCTGGAAGAACGAAGACCCGCCCGCTCCCTCCGGAAAACGCTGGAGGAGCACCGGCCGTCCGCCCATGGTCGCCAACAGCGGCTCCCGCACCGCCTGGTAGTACCGGACGAGGTCGAGCTTCGTCTCACCCCGCTCGGGGAAGAACACCTTGTCGGGGCTGGTGATGCGGACCTCGTGGCCGTCGAGCTCGACGACCGCCTCATCGCCCTTGGCGCCCACCGCCTACGACTCCTCCTCGGCGGCCGACTCCTCCAGGTAACGGGCCGCCCCGACCGTGCGGCGGAGCACGCCCGGCACCCGGTCGGCGGCCAGCCGTTCGAGGCCCTCGACCGGTGCGAGGGCCACGATCCGGGGCAGGAGCTCGAGGGTGAACCCCAGTCGCTTCCACAGGCTGCGGAGGGGCGCCAGGGCGGGGCGGGGATCCTTCTCCCGGGCCTCGAGGGGGACGGAGGCGACGAGCAGGCCCACACCGGCGTCGACGGCCTCGCCGATCTCGTCCTCGTCGACCGTGTCGAGGACGGCGCCGTCGAGCCCGACGAAGCCGGCCCCGGCGCCCTGCAGGAGCGCGCCGTCGAGCCGCGTGGCGCCGATCCACACGCCGGCCGAGTCGGCCGGTGCCTCGCGGTCGGACGGCGCCGGCCCGGAGGCGACGGCCAGAACCTGGCGGAGCCCGTCTTCCACGACGGCCCGCTCGTAGTGGGGGAGCCGGCCCCACCCGCTGGCGGTGGCGAGCTCGCCGGCCAGGACGGAAGCCAGTTGCGGCTCGTCGACCTGGACCACGACGCAGGTCAGCCGGGGAATCCGGCGACGCAGGTCGGCGACGTGGAGACGGAGCCCTTCGGCCAGCGAGGCGGTGACGTCGCGCACCGCTCCCGGGTCGGCCAGAGCCTTCTCCCCCTTGGCCAGCTCCACGCTGGCCACCAGTGACCAGGGCCCGACGATGCGGATCTTGACCGGCCCCTCGTAGCCGTCGGCCCCCTCCTCGACAGCGTCGAGGTCGATGGTGAGAGCGGTGCGGGCCCGCTGCTCGTCGCGCCCGCCCCGGCGGACGAACCGCCACACCCCGGTGCCGACCTCGACGTGGAGGTCGGCCAGCAGCGCCGCCGTCCGTCCGACGGGGTCGGATCCGACGCCCCGGGCCGGCAACTCGGGCAGGAACGGCAGGCCGGGGGAGGCGAGTTCGGAGAAGACGACCCGGACCGCCTCCAGTGGATCGACCCCCGGAAACGGTCCGAGCCCGGTGGCCGTGCCCGGCTCCCACAGCATGGCGCCGACCCTAGTAGCTGAACGGCGGCCCCCTTGCCCCGCCCCCGGTCCTCAAGGAACCTCTGGCGGCTCATCTGACTTTCACTCTGTGGCTGGCATCGTCGGTCTCGCATGCTGCAGACCTCCCCCACCGATTCGGCGCGCGCTCCGGTCATCGCCAGTCCGCGGCGCTCGCTGCTGCCCTACGGCTGGCCGCTCTACGCCCTCTTCTACGGCTTCCCGCTGTGGTGGGTCCTGGGCCTGGCCGAGTTCGTCTGGCCCATCTTCGCCGTGTTCCTGCTGGCCAATCTGGTCGTCCGGCGCGGCTCGGTACGGGTGCCGAAAGGTTTCGGGCTCTACGTCCTGTTCATGGCCTGGATGGCGGCATCCGCTCTCCACGTCAGCGGCCTCGACAAGCTGTTCGGCTTCATCTACCGGATGCTCCTCTACACCTCGGCGCCCATCGTCGGGATCTTCATCCTCAACTCGCCCAAGCGCCTGCTACCGAACCGTGCCGTCGTGAAGATGATGGTGTTCTTCTGGATGGTGGTCGTCGGCGGCGGAATGCTCGGCCTCCTCATGCCGCACCTCCAGGTCACCACCCTCATGTCGAAGCTGGTGCCGAAGCGGCTCCAGGCCAACCCCTTCGTCTTCAACCTGGTGCATCCGGCCACGGCCCAGATCCAGCACTTCCTCGGCTACCCGGTGCCCCGTCCGGCCGCCCCGTTCGTGTTCACCAACGACTGGGGGGGCAACTTCGCCCTCCTCGTGCCCTTCCTCCTCGCCTCATGGGCGAAGACGGAGAACGCCCGCCGGGACCGGCTGGTCCGCCTCCTCGTCCCGCTGTCCCTGCTCCCGGTCGTCTTCTCGCTGAACCGCACGCTCTGGGCGTCCCTCGGGCTGATCGCCGTCTACGGCTCCGTGCGGTTCGGAGCCCGGGGGCGGAGCGTCGCCGTCGTGCAGGCGGCGGTCGTGATGATCGCCCTCGGGGGGTTCGTCTTCTCCTTCGGGCCGACGAAGAGCCTCATCCAGGACCGGGTGGCGACCCCCCACTCGAACAACGGCCGCCAGTCGCTCTACAACCAGTCGATCGACCTGGCGATGAAGCAACCGCTGATCGGCTACGGCGGCCCGCAACAGTCGACCGCGGCCACGAAGAGCAGCAACTACAAGCATCCCGACGTCGGCACCCAGGGACAGGTCTGGACGGTGCTCGTCTCCAACGGGATGCCCGCCACCTTCTTCTTCTTCGGTTACCTGATCGCCTTCACCTGGCGGACCCGCCGGGCCCGATCGCCGCTGGCCCTGTGGTGTCACATCGTGGTGCTCGTGGCCCTGTTCCAGAGCCCGTTCTACGGGCTGCTGGCCGCCCAGCTCCATCTCGTCTTCATCGCCATCGGCCTCGCCTCCCGGGAGGAGGTCGAACCCGACCCGGTTCCCGACCGGGCGAGACCACGGCTGCGCCCGCTGGTCCTCTCCGGCGTGGCTGGCGGTGGCCTGGTGCCCCGGGAGCTCGAGAAGGAAGGGGCCCGCGCCGGTGGGACCTGGGGCCCCTGGCCCGGGACGTCGGAGATCCTCCCGCCGCCCTGACTGTCCCACCCGGTCGGTACTCTCGATGGTGATGGCTGTCATCGACCGACCGACGTTGTTCGAGGGCCCGATGGAGGGCCCGGGGGTCCGGGGATGTCCCCCGGGCATCCAGCACCCGGCCGTGGCCGAGTGGTTCGCCCGGCGCTTCCCGGAGGGTCCCACGCCACCCCAGGAGCAGGGGTGGGCGCACATCGCGGCCGGGCGGGACACGCTCATCGCCGCCCCAACCGGCTCGGGCAAGACGCTGGCCGGGTTCCTGGTCTGCATCGACCGCCTCTACCAGGCCGCGGCCTCCGGCCGTGACGTTGAGGGTCGGGCCCAGGTGGCCTACGTGTCGCCGCTGCGGGCCCTGGCCGTCGACATCGCCGAGAACCTCGACCGGCCACTGCGGGAGATCGCCGAGGTGGCCGCCGAAATGGGCTACCCGGCCCCCGAGCTGACCGTGGGGGTGCGGACGGGCGACACCACCCCGAGCGAGCGGGCCCGGATGGTGCGCCGCCCGCCCAACTTCCTCATCACCACCCCCGAGTCGCTCTACCTGATGGTCACCGCCGCCCGGAGCCGCTCGGTGCTGCGGACGGTGGAGACGGTGATCGTCGACGAGATCCACGCCGCCGCCCGCGACAAGCGCGGCTCCCACCTGGCCCTCACGTTGGAGCGCCTCGAGCGGGCCGCCGAGGCCCGTCCCCAGCGGATCGGCCTGTCGGCCACCCAGCGGCCGATCTCCCTGCTGGCCGGGATGCTGCAGGGCACAGGCGCCCCCGGCGAATGCGCCATCGTCGACACCGGGCACCGCCGCGATCTCGACCTGGCCCTCGAGCTGCCCCAGGGGGAGCTGGAGGCGATCGCCTCCGGCGACCAGATGGGCGACGTCCTCGACCGCATCGCCGAGCTGGTGCGAGAGCACCACACCACGCTGGTGTTCGTGAACACGCGCCGCCTGGCCGAGCGCCTCGCCCACCAGCTCGGCGAGCGCCTCGGTGACGACGTCGTCAGCGCCCACCACGGGTCCCTGTCGAAGGACCGGCGCTACAAGGTGGAGTCGCGCCTGCGGGCCGGCGACCTCAAGGCCCTGGTGGCCACGGCCTCACTCGAGCTGGGAATCGACATCGGGCCGGTCGACCTCGTCTGCCAGGTCGGCTCGCCCCGGAGCATCGCCACCTTCCTCCAGCGCGTCGGGCGCTCCGGCCACAGCCGCCGGGGCACGCCGAAGGGCCGCCTGTTCCCCCTGACCCGCGACGAGCTCGTCGAGTGCGCCGCCCTCCTCCGGGCGACCGAGACCGGAGCGCTCGACGCCATCGTCCCGCCCGAGGCGCCGCTCGACATCCTGGCCCAGCAGATGGTGGCCGAAGTGGCGGCCGCCGCGCCGGCCCCGCCCCGCGCCGCCGGGCCGCGCGCCTCGCCCCCCCGCGCGGCGCGCGCCTCGGTGACGACGTCGTCAGCGCCCACCACGGGTCCCTGTCGAAGGACCGGCGCTACAAGGTGGAGTCGCGCCTGCGGGCCGGCGACCTCAAG
>JAUZEX010000049.1 GCA_030838815.1 Actinomycetota bacterium | reverse complement strand
GGGTTGGGCGCCCTGCCGGTCGGCGCATGACCGAGGACGGGCCTCTGGCGCGTTTGGCCGGGGAGCAGCCGATCATCGTCTGCTGCGGCAGCGGCGGGGTGGGGAAGACGACCACCGCCGCCGTCCTGGCCCTGGCCGGGGCCCGACGGGGCCGCAACGCCGTGGTGGTGACGATCGATCCCGCCAAGCGGCTGGCCAACGCCCTCGGGCTCGACGCGCTGTCCGACACCGCCCACGAGATCGACCGGGAGGTCTGGGACCCCGACGGCACCGCCCCGCCCGGAGGCCGCCTGTCGGCCCTCATGCTCGACACCAAGTCGACGTTCGACCATCTCGTGCTCAAGTACTCGCCCGACCCGATCCAGGGGCAACGGATCCTCGAGAACCGCTTCTACCGCAACATCTCCGGGGCGCTGGCCGGCACCCAGGAGTACATGGCCATGGAGAAGCTCCACGAGCTGCACGACGAGGGCGGCTACGAGCTGATCGTCATCGACACCCCGCCGACCCGCAACGCACTGGATTTCCTCGATGCGCCGGCCCGGCTCACCCGGTTGCTCGACAACAAGCTCTTCCGGCTGGTGATGGCGCCCACCAGGGCGTCGTTCCGGGTCGCCAACCTGGCGCTCCAGGCCTTCTTCCGGACGGTGTCCAAGGTCATCGGGATCGAGGTGGTCGAGGACCTCGTCCTCTTCTTCCAGGCCTTCGAGGGCATGGAGGACGGGTTCCGCCAGCGGGCCCACCGGGTGTTGGAGCTCCTGTCCGACGAGGGCACGGCCTTCGTGCTGGTCACGGCCCCCGCCCGCGACGCCGTCTCCGAGGCCGCCTACTTCGCCGACCGGCTGGAGGGGGCCCGGCTGCGGGTCGACGGCCTGGTCGTGAACCGGATCCACCCCGAGTTCGGCGGCGAGGAGCCCGACGGGCTGCGGGACCGGAGCCGGGCTCTGGCCGACGGCCGGGAGGCGACCGGGGACCCCGACTCAGCCCGCCGGCTGGGCGAGCTCTACGCCAACCTGGCCGACTTCGTCGAACTGGCCACGCGGGAGCGCCGCCACCTGGAGGGGTTGGAGTGGTCGGTCGGCGCGGTGCCGGTGGTGCGGGTGCCGATGCTCGGCGTCGAGGTGTGCGACATCGCCAGCCTGAGCGAGGTCGGCCGCTACCTGCTGGGAGCCGCTTCGGGGGGCGCGACGGCCGCCGGGTAGCCTGCGCCCCGATGCCGACCGTCCTCGTGGCCAGCGACGCCAACTGGGTCCGGGACCACGTCCGGGCGGCCCTGTGCGGGCCGGGCTTCGAGGTCATCGACGTCGAGCGGGGCCGCGACGTCCGCAAGGTCGTGGAGGAGCGGCACCCCGATCTCGTCATCGTCGACCTCCAGATCGCCAACATGGGCGGCATGGCCGTCGCCCTCGACCTCCGGCTCGAGGAGTCGGGCGGGCGCCTGCCCCACGTGCCGATCCTGATCCTGCTCGACCGGGAGGCCGACCGCTTCCTGGCCCGCCGCTCCACCGCCGACGCCATGCTGGTCAAGCCGATCGACCCCGGCACCCTCCGCCGGACGGTCAAGACCCTCCTGGCCGCCGAAGAGGAGCGCCGCCGGGCCGCCGAGGCCCCGCCGGAAACCCCTTCGGGGCCCGAAGAAGAGGTCGGCTAGACTCGTCCCCCTCGGGACGTAGCGCAGCTTGGCAGCGCGCAGCGTTCGGGACGCTGAGGTCGCGGGTTCAAATCCCGCCGTCCCGACTGGAGCAAGCGCAGGTCAGAGGGGGTGTCGCCGACCAGGCGGGCCCCCTCTTCTGCTGCCATGGCACATCCATGGCACATGCCAAAGGCGGCCGCCCTTCGATGGTGACCCAGAGCAGCCGTCCCCAGGCTGTCGGTACTGCCGGTCACAATGGGTCCGTGGTCGTTCGTGTCGAAGTTGCACCGGCAGTCATCAGGTGGGCCAAAGGACGCTCAGGTGTCGACGACTCCACGCTGCGGCGACGGTTCTCCAAACTCGACGACTGGGAGCAGGGTCGGTTGTCGCCGACACTGAAGCAGCTGGAGGACTTTGCTCGAGCCACTCACACGCCGGTCGGTTTCCTTTTTCTCCCCGAGCCGCCGAACGAGCAGGTGCCGATCCCCGACTACCGGACAATGGCCGACGTTGGCGTACCGCAGCCAACCGCCGACTTGCTCGACACGATCTTCCAGTGCCAACAACGCCAGGAGTGGTACCGATCCTTCGCCGAAGTCAACCAGGAGACACCAATCCCATTCGTTGGGTCCCTATCGACAGCGGCGCCGATCGAAGAAGCAGCGGCCACCATCCGGTCCACACTTGAGTTCGACGTCGAACAGCGCGGTCCGACATTCACCGAAGCGCTCCGGCGCCTCGCCGAAGAGGCCGAGTCCCGTGGCATCCTCGTGATGGTCAATGGGGTGGTGGGCACCAATACTCACCGCAAGCTCAACCCTCGGGAGTTCCGAGGGTTCGCCTTAGTCGATCCGCTTGCCCCACTCGTCTTCGTCAACGGAGCCGACACCAAGGCGGCGCAAGTCTTCACGCTCGCTCATGAACTGGCCCATATCTGGCTCGGCGACACAGCGCTGTCTGACGCCGATCTCACGGTCTTGCCGAGTCGGGCCGCCGAACGCTGGTGCAACGAAGTGGCCGCAGAGTTCCTCGTCCCGCTGACCGC
>JAUZEX010000886.1 GCA_030838815.1 Actinomycetota bacterium | reverse complement strand
TTCGACGTGGTGGTGTGGGGCACGCCGGCCATCCGCCAGAACGTGACCACCATCCGGGACCTGCTGATCGATACGCCCAGCGGTCACGTACGCCTCGGCGACGTCGCCGCCATCGACGTCAAGCCGGCGCCCAACGTCATCGAGCGTGACGCCGTGTCCCGGCGGATCGACGTCACCGCCGGCGTGGCCGGCCGGAGCCGCACGGCCGTGCTGGCCGACGTCCGGTCCCGGCTGTCCAAGGTCGACTTCCCGCTCGAGTACCACTACGAGCTGGTGGGCAACTTCGCCCAACGACAGGCGATGCAGCACCGCATCCTGCTGGTGGGGATCTTCGCCGCCATCGGGATCTTCCTGCTGCTGCAGGCATCGTTCGGAAGCTGGCTCCTGGCCGCGTTGTCGTTCTTCACCCTGCCGCTCGCCCTCGTCGGCGGGGCGGTGGCCATCTGGATCGACGGGGGGAGCGTCGAGCTCGGGTCGCTGGTCGGGCTGCTCACCGTCTTCGGCATCGCCGTCCGCAACGGAGTGCTGCTGATCAAGCACTACCAGCACCTCGAACGCCACGAGGGGGCGGAGTTCGGCCCCGATCTCGTCCTGCGGGGTGCCCGGGAGCATTTCGGGCCCATCCTGCTCACGGCCACGGCCACCGCCGCCCTCTTCCTCCCCTTCGTCGTCCTCGGCGACCTGCCCGGCCACGAGATCATCAACCCCATGGGCGGGGTGATCCTGGGTGGCCTGGCGACTTCGACCGTGCTCAATCTGTTCCTGGTGCCGGCGCTCTACCTGCGCTTCGGCTCCGGGCAGGGTGAGGACACCGAGCTCGACCTGCGGGACCTGTGGGAGCTCGACGTGGCCGAGCCCGCCCTCGTCGCCAACGGCGCCAACGGCGCGCACGGGGCCAACGGCCACGGCACCAACGGCGCCCAGCCCGCCCCGGCCGAGCCGGCCACGGCCACGACGAACGGCTGACCCACGATGATGCGCTCGATCGTCGCCGCCAGCCTCAGGTTCCGGTTCCTGGTCATCGCGCTGGCCGCGGGGCTGATGTTCGCCGGCGTGGCCCAGCTCAAGCATGCGCCCGTCGACGTCTTCCCCGAGTTCGCGCCGCCCAAGGTGGAGGTGCAGACCCCGTCACTCGGGCTGTCGCCGTCGGAAGTCGAGTCGCTCGTCACCGTGCCGCTCGAGGAAGCTCTCAACGGCGTGCCGGGGCTCGACGTGATCCGCTCCAAGTCGGTGCCGCAGCTGTCGTCGATCGAAATGATCTTCAAGCCGGGCACCGACGAGCTCCACGCCCGCCAGTGGGTGTCGGAACGGTTGGCCGAGACCATGGCCACCCTGCCCAACTGGGCCGGGCCACCGGTCACGATCCAACCGCTGTCGTCGACCAGCCGGGTCATGAAGATCGGGATCACCTCCAAGACCCTGAACCTCATGCAGCAGTCGATGATGTCGTACTGGACGATCCGGTCCCGGATCCTCCGCGTGCCCGGTGTGGCCAATGTCCCCATCTTCGGCGAACGCCTCCAGCTCATGCAGGTTCAGCTCGACCCGGAGCGGCTGGCGGCCAACGACGTCTCTATCGACAAGGCGATGGAGGCCACCGCGGGGGCGCTCGACTCCAACCTGCTCAAGTTCTCCAGCGGCGCCAGCGTGGTCGGCACCGGCGGCTTCGTCGAATCACCCAACCAGCGGCTCACCGTCCGCCACGTCCTCCCGATCACCACCGCCGACGACATGAAGGAGGTCGTCGTCGAGGAACGGGAGGGGAAGACGCCGTTGCGGCTGGCCGACGTGGCCGACGTCAAGGAAGCCGAGCAGCCGCTCATCGGCGACGCCGTCATCAACAGCGGGCCCGGCCTCATGCTGATCGTCGAGAAGCTGCCGTGGGCCAACACGCTCGACGTGACCAAAGGAGTGGAGAAGGCGCTGGCCGACCTGAAGCCCGGCCTCGGCGACCTGACGATCGACCCCACCATCTTCCGCCCCGCCGACTTCATCACGACGGCTCTGCACAACCTCGGCCACGCGCTGGTCCTCGGCTCGCTGCTCATGATCCTGATGCTGTTCTTCTTCCTGTGGGAGTGGCGGGTCGCGCTCATCAGCGTGGCGGCCATGCCGCTGTCGCTGGTGGGAGCCCTGCTCGTCCTGCACTGGCGGGGGACGACGATCAACACGATGATCCTGGCCGGGCTCGTCATCGCCCTGGGCGACGTGGTTGACGACGCCATCATCGACATCGAGAACGTGGTCCGCCGACTACGCGAGCACCGCAGAGCGGGCAGCGACCGGTCGACGGCGGCGGTCATCCTCGGCGCCTCGGTCGAGGTGCGGGGCGCCATCATCCACGCCACCATCATCGAGGTCGTGGCCATCGTGCCGGTCTTCTTCATCGGCGGGCTGTCCGGCGCCTTCTTCCGGCCGCTCGTCCTGTCCTACGGCCTGGCGGTCATGGCGTCGTTGGCCGTGGCCCTGACCGTGACGCCGGCGCTGGCCCTCATCCTGCTCCGCAACGCCCCGCTGGAGCGGCGCGAGTCACCTCTCGTCCGGTGGCTCCACACCGGCTACGAACGGGCCCTGGCTCCCGTCATCCGCCACCCGCGGCCGGCCTTCGTGGCCTCGGCCCTCGTCATCGCCATCGGTGCCGGAATCCTCCCCCGCCTCGGTGAGGAGCTCTTCCCGTCGTTCAAGGAGAACGACTTCCTGATCCACTGGGTGACGAAACCGGGCACCTCCCTTCCCGAGGAGCGCCGCATCGTCACCGCCGCCAGCAAGGAACTCCGGCAGATTCCCGGAGTCCGGAACTTCGGCTCCCACATCGGCCAGGCGCTCTCGGCCGACGAGGTGGGCGGCGCCGACTTCGGCGAGAACTGGATCAGCGTCGCCCCGAAGGCCGACTACAGCCAGACGGTCGACAAGGTCCAGGAGGTGGTCGACGGCTATCCGGGTCTCTTCCGCAACGTTGAGACCTACCTGAACGAGCGGATCGAAGAGGTCCTCACAGGTTCCGGCGAGGCCATCGTGGTCCGCATCTTCGGCAACGATCTGGCCACACTGCGCAGCAAGGCGGCGGAGGTGACGAAGGCGCTGTCGACGGTCCCGGGGATCGCCGACCTCAACCCTGAGCTGCAGACCCTGGTGCCGCACGTGCAGGTCCAGGTCGACCTGCCCACCGTCGAGAAGTACGGGCTGAAACCGGGCGACGTCCGCCGGGCGGCGGCGACGATCATCGCCGGCGAAGAGGTAGGCGACATCTACCGGGGCGGCAAGACCTACGACGTCAACGTCTGGAGCACCCCGAAGAGCCGCGACAGCCTGACGGCCATCCAGAACCTCCAGCTCGACACGCCGGGCGGCGGGCACGTCCGCATGGGCGACGTGGCCAAGGTGTCGATCGAGCCGACGCCCAACATCATCAAGCACGAAGGGCAGTCCCGGCGGATCGACGTGCTGGCCAATGCGCAGGGGCGCGACGTCGGCTCGGTAGCCCATGACGTGGAAACAGCCCTGGCAAAGGTGGACTTCCCGCTCGGCTTCCACGCCGAGGTGCTGGGCGAGTACAAGGAGCGCCAGGGCGCCCAGAAGCGCCTGCTCGGCTTCGGGCTGGCCGCCCTGCTGGCCATCTTCCTGCTGCTGCAGACGACCTTCAAGAGCTGGCGGCTGGCCACCCTGACCATGGTCCTGACCCTGCCCATGGCCCTGGTGGGCGGCCTGATCGGCGCCTACCTGACCGGCGGCATCCTCACGCTCGGATCACTCGTGGGCCTGCTCACCGTGCTCGGCGTCGTCGCCCGCCACAAGATCATGCTGATCGACCACTACCGCCACCTGGAGAGCCATGAAGGAATGGCCTTCGGCCCCGAGCTGGTGCTGCGGGGAGCCCGGGAACGGCTCGCCCCGATCCTGATGACGACGCTGGCGGCCGGGCTGTCACTGATCCCGCTGATCCTCGCCGGCAACCGGCCCGGTCAGGAGATCGAGTACCCGATGGCCATCGTCATCCTCGGCGGGCTCATCACCTCGACACTGCTCAACCTGTTCGTCGTCCCGTCCATGTACCTGAAGTACGGCAAGGCCAAGGGCGCGACCGCCTAGCAGGCCTCACGAGCGGGTCCGCCCGATCAGGTCGAGGCGGGAGGTCTCGCCCTCCACGGCCTCCTCCCGGATCATGCCGATCCCGGGGGCGTAGTGCTTGTGTTCGGCGACGCCCGGATCGAGCGGCGACCAGTCGCGGGTCACCACGACCTCGACGTAGCTCCCGTTGGGCACGGTCAGCGCCTCGGTGACGGAGATGACCCGGGCCATGTCCTCGGCCTGGCCGGGGAG
>JAUZEX010000573.1 GCA_030838815.1 Actinomycetota bacterium | reverse complement strand
TGTTGCCGACGCTGCGGGGCTTTCCTGCCCGCATGGTCGTCCCCGGGCTCTACGGCTACGTGTCGGCCACCAAGTGGCTGACCGAGATTCAACTCACCACATGGGACGCCTTCGACGCCTACTGGGTCCCCCGGGGTTGGGCCAAACGGGCACCGATCAAGACCCAGTCCCGCATCGACACCGTCTCCCCATCGCCGGCGGCGGCCGGGCCGGTGGCGGTGGCGGGAGTGGCATGGGCCCCGACCCGCGGGATCGGTCGGGTCGAGGTCAAAGTCGACGACGAGCCCTGGGCCGAAGCCCGGTTGGCAGCCCCGCTGTCCGACGACGCCTGGCGTCAATGGGTCTTCCGCTGGGACGCGTCAGCCGGGGAACACGTCCTCGCGGTGCGAGCCACCGACGGCCGGGGCGACACCCAGACCGCCCAGGAGACGGCGCCTGACCCCGACGGCGCCACGGGATATCACACCATCCAGGTGAAGGTGCGCGCCGCGTGATTCGTGTCAATAGAGGCGGCCGTCAGCTCGAGGACGGAAGTGGACCCCGAGTTGTTCGGCCACGCGACCGACCGTCGCCCGCATCACCGGGATGGAAGTAGACGCTCACCGAGTACCACGGGCCGTCCTCCGTCGGTTGGTTTTCCAAGGTGAGACCGGTGACCTCGACGGGGCCGAGCCCGGCGAGCGTCTCCGCCACCCGGCGCAGGAGGCCGGGCACGTCCCCCTGACCCGGACCCTTCGGATTCGCCTGCACGAACCGACTGATCGTGCCTTCGATCGGGAGGCCGAGGATGTGGTCCAGGGCGGCCCGGATCCGGGCCGTGACCTCCTCCACGGCGCCCGTCCCGTCGATCTCGACGAGGATGCCGCGGCCCCGGTAGAAATCGAGCAGCGGTCGCGTGCTCTCGTCGTAGACCCGAAGGCGGTTGCGGATGGTGACCTCGTTGTCATCGGTCCTGCCGGACCGGCGGCCCCGTTCGAGGAGCCGGCGCACGAGCTCGTCCTCTTCGACCGCCAACGAGATCACGGCCTGAAAGGTCGTGCGCCGGGCCCGTCCCCAGCTGCGGGAGTCCCGGGCCTGGTTCAGCGTGCGGGGAAACCCGTCGAGGACGAACCCCCGGAGCGGCTCGTCTCCGGTCAGACGGGCGAGGATGAGTTCGATCACGAGCCGGTCGGGGACGAGTTCCCCCCGGTCCATGTAGCCCTTGGCTTCCACCCCGAGCGGCGTGGCGCCGGCGACATGCTGACGGAGGAGGTCGCCGGTGGCCAGATGCGGCACGCCGTAGATCTCAGCCAGGCGTTGGCCTTGCGTCCCTTTGCCGGCTCCTGGCGGAGCGAGAAGGAGCGCACGCAACATGAACCCGAAGCCTACCGATCCCGCAGGCCCACCCGCCCGCCTGAGCCCGCCACCACCGGTCGCTTTCGGTCATGATGGAGCCCTGAGAGGGGGGCTCATGACAATCACCACCAAGCCCGACTACGACCCGATCCCGTTGTCGTCGCTGGCGTTCTGGACGCAGACGGCCGAAGAGCGGGAGCCGTCGTTCCGGGAGCTGCGCCGGGACCGGCCGGTGTCGTGGCACCCGCCGTTCGAAGGAGCCCTGGTACCGGACGTCGACCCCGACGGCGGGTACTGGGCCGTCGTTCGTCACGCCGATGTGATGGCCGTGAGCCGCAACCCGGAGCTCTTCTGCTCCAGCCGGGGCGTCATGTTCGAGGACATCCCGCAGTTCGTGGCCGACGCCGCCCAGTCCTTCCTCCAGGCGGACGCCCCCCGCCACACCAAGCTGCGCCGCCTGGTCAGCACGGCCTTCACGCCCCGCCAGGTGGCCCGGATCGAGGAGCAGATCGTCCGCCAGGCGGCGACCATCGTCGACGACCTGCTGGCCGGCCCGGCGGAGTTCGACTTCGTCCACGCGGTCTCCAAGCGGCTGCCGATGTGGACGGTCTCCGACATGATGGGCGTCCCGCTCGACGACCGGCAGGTGGTGGTGACCGCGGCCGACTCGATGGTCAGTTGGAACGACCCCGAGGTCCAGGCGGGCCGGGACCCCCTCCAGGTGCTGACGGACTCCCTGATCGCCCTCCACGGCCACGCCCGAGCCCTCGCCGAGGCCCGCCGCGCCGACCCCGCCGACGACGTGATGACCGCCCTCGTCCAGGCCGAGGTCGACGGCGACCGCCTGACCGACGAGGAGATCTGCGCCTTCTTCGTGCTGTTGTCGGTGGCCGGGAACGACACCACCCGCAACACCATCAGCCACGGCATGAAGGCGCTGTGCGACAACCCCGACCAGCGGGCCCTCCTCACCGAGCACTTCGACGCCCACATCGGCACGGCGGTGGAGGAGCTCGTGCGGTGGGCCACCCCCGTCATGACTTTCCGCCGCACCGCCACCGTCGACACCGAGCTCGGCGGGCGCCCCATCACCGCCGGCGACAAGGTCGTGATGTTCTACTCGGCCGCCAACCGCGACGAGACCGCCTTCCCCGACGCCAACCGGTTCGACGTCACTCGCCACCCCAACGAGCACGTCGGCTACGGCGGCGGCGGCCCCCACTTCTGCATGGGCGCGTCACTGGCCCGCCGCCAGCTCCGGGCCATCTTCGGCGAGCTGCTCCACCGGCTACCGACCCTCGAGCTCGGCCCCCCCGAACTCCTCGTCGGCAACTTCATTCACGGCGTCACCCGCATGCCGGGCCGATACACACCCTCTCCATAGCCGGCATCCGGTGAACGACAGACACAGTGTCACGGCCACGACATCGGGGACGTTCGGCCGTAGCCGACGGTCCGGATCAGGCTTAGGGTCGCCCCGTCGCAGCATTGCGCCGGAGAGGGAGACGCCACATGCCCAGCTTCTCGTTCAACTGGAACACCATCACCTTCAGCGAAGCAGAGGGACAAGTCGACGCCACCATCACACTCGAGGGAACCGCCGAAGGCTTCGGCACGGTGCTCGCCACGTTGGTGGCGCATGGCGCCGGAACACCCTCGGGGAACTATGACTTCCTGGCGGTGTCCTTCCCGGAGACCGGGGAGCAGGTCATCGGCCGGGGGAACGGAGAATGGAGGCAGGTCGCCGCGGACCGTTGGGAGAGCTCGGGGCCGACGACGCTGTCCACTGGCGACACGGTCAAGGGCGAGGGAGTGTTCGACCTCCCCAACCGCACCTGGTCGGGCACCTTCGCCTGAGCCAGGAGCCGCAGCCAGCCGGCGAGGGGGCGCCCAGGGGGCGCCCCCTCGAACTCGGCCCCCCGGAACTCCTCGTCGGCAACTTCATCCACGGCGTCACCCGCATGCCCAGCCGATTCACACCCACGCAATAGCCGAAATCGCCCGGGCGGGCCCGACGCGTGGCCGAGCGGTGCTCCCCGGCCGAGCCCTCCGCTCTGCGCGAAACCGGCTGAGGTTTGTCTGCTGAGTCTCCGGGAGTGGGTCAGTATCAGCCGTCGGTGAGAACCCTTATCGGTAGCGGAAGCGGTGGATGAGGAGGTCGACGTGGGCGCGGGGGAACTCGGCGGTGCCAAAGCCGGGTAGCGCGTCGTCACCGAGTCGGGAGGCGCAGAAGGCGTCTGCGACTTCGGGAGCGGAGAACCGGCAGAGCAGCGCCCCTTGCATGGCGAGGGCCAGGCGGGTGGTGACGGCCCGGGCGTTGGGCCGCTGCGAGCCCGGGGCCAGACCCTCTAGACCGGCGAGGGCGC
>JAUZEX010000884.1 GCA_030838815.1 Actinomycetota bacterium | reverse complement strand
ACTACGTCCTGGGCAAGAACACCATTTGCGGCTCCACCAGCTGCACCGGCGGCCAGCAGGGCGACGTCGCCAACCACCACATCTCGGCTTTCGACGCCGTCTCGGGAGCCCACGACCTCAGCTTCACGGCCCAGTTCAACACTCCGGAGGGACCCGAGGTCGCCCACGTCGGCGCCGGCCACCTCTACGTCGGCGGCAACTTCACCAAGGTCAACGACCTCGCTCACCCTGGTTTCGTGCAGTTCCCCGCCGCCGCCAGCTGAGGCGGCAATTCCTCGCCCTCGGCCACCTCGCGGCCGGTGGCCAGCAGGGCGGGTAGGAGGTGGGTGTGGCACCCCTCCGGCGAGGTATCCCACTGGGCCGGAATGGGGTTGTAGACCTCGATCCGGCCCAGCGGCGCGGTGACCACCCGCTGCGGCGAGGTGGCGACGACGAGGTGGCCGACCTCGTCGAGCGCGTCCTGCCAGGTGAGGCCCTCGACCGCCCGCAGGCGGGCGACGAGGGCGGGGTCGGGGGTCCGGACGCAGAACGCCGCCGCCGAGTGGCCGACGGCGAGGTCGACGAGGACGGCCGGCACGTCCTCCGGCCGGAGCGCCCCTGGATCGGCCGGCGCCACTGTGACCCGCAGGCTCGGGGCCGGGAGGGTCGCCCGGGGCACGGCCAGGGTCACCGTCCCCGATCCTTTGCCGTAGGCCAGGGTCTGATCGCTGATCGTGAGCCGGATCCCACCGCCGGCCGTGCGCGCTTCGACGGTTCGCCCCCGGCGGCGGACGTCGACGCGCTCGCCGGCGACGATGACGAACTCCGCCAGTGCCCCCTGCACGCCCATGCTCCAGCCGCCGACACCCTCGAGCAACGAGCGCTCGACGAGGTCGGCAATGCCGTCCGGGTCCAGGTCGAGGGATCGCACCCGCCGATCCTGGCACGGCCGGGCGCCAGGCCGACACCGTCGCGACGGGATGAGAGCGCCGCTTCCGCGACGCTCTCATCCTGGGAGTGAAGGTGCTTACGCGGCCGAGGCGATCGGGTTGCGGTCGCGGGCGGCGGCGCTCTGGGGCCCGTACTGGTAGTTGGTGATCAGGCTCACGGCCAGCACGGCGATGCCGGAGACGACGTAGAGGGCGGTGAGGCCGCCGTCGGACTGCCGGAAGTGGAGCGCGAACGGCGCGGCGAGCAGGAGCGCGGCGGCCAGGTAGTCGCCCGCCGAGTGAACCTGGAACGACAGGACCTTGACGACGCCCAGCGGGTAACGGGTCATCATGCTCACGACGAGCACGGTGGCGCCGACGACGACACCGGTCCCGACCGCACCGGACGTGCCGCCGACCAGGAGGGCGGCGAGGATCAGGACGGCGCCCACCGCGTAATCGGCGACGGCGTGGAGCCAGGCGGGAAGAAGCCGGACGAGGGACATGTGTTTTCTCCTTAGGGGCTAACGAGCTCGGATGGTGTGGAGCAGGGGCGGACGCTGGCGGTGCTGCATGGTGAGGGCGCAGCCGAGGGCGGCGATGGCGCCGACCTCGGCGGCGAGGGTCCTGATCGCCTGGGTGGTCCAGACGGTCTCCGTAAAGCCGAAGACCCCGACCGTCCGGCTGAGCACCAGGGCGGTCAGCGACCCGGTCGCGAAGACGATCCCGCCCACGGCGACCGTGGCCCGGCGGCTGAGCAGCACCGCGGCGGCGAGGACGATCGAGCCCCCGAAGTTGGCCAGGAACAGCGGGCCGATCTTCGGCACGTTCCGGTAGCCGCTGTTCCAGAGCTCGTAGTGGATGACCCCGCCGGCCAGCAGAAGGGCGGAGGCCAGCAGGCGCGTCAAGCGGGCGGTCATGGGAGACCCCTTTGCAGTCAATGAGGACAAGGGGCCCGAGGGGTGGCCCCCCGGAGAATCGCCTGCACGGCGATCGCTCCGACACCCCTCATTACGGAGCGGTAACTTGCCCCGGATGACTCCGGCGGCTCACAACACGGGTTCGAGTGGAAGCTCCACCTTGACGGCCGTCCCCGCGCCCAGGGGACTTTGGACCGACGTCACACCGTCCAGCGCCTCGATCCGGTCCTTGACGCCGACGAGGCCGGAGCCGCGCGCCGGGTCGGCTCCACCGACGCCGTCGTCGCAAACGGAGAGGTGCAGCCGGCCGTCATGGACCTCGACCGCGACCTGGACGACCGATGCCTGCGCGTGCTTGGCCGCGTTGGTGAGCATCTCCGAGACGACGTAGTAGACGGCCAGCTCGACGCGCTCCGGCAGCCGCTCCTCCACCGCCACATTGAGCTCGATCGGCATCGGGGCGCGCCGGGCCAGCACGTTCAGCGCCGGCTCCAGACCGCCTTTGGCCAGGACCGCCGGGTGGATGCCGCGGGCGATCCTCTGCAGTTCGTCCTGCAGGCCGGACATCCCGTCGGCCAGACTGTTCAGCTCCACGCCGAGCTCGTGATACTCGGCGGGCACCGCGGCCAGCGCCGCTTTCAGCTGGAAGGTCAACGCGATCAGCTCCTGCTGGGCGCCGTCGTGCAGATCGCGTTCGATCCGCCGGCGGGCGTCGTCGGCGGCGGCGACCACCCGCGCCCGGGAGGCCATCAGGCGGCCGCGGCTCTCGGCGTAGATGCCGAGGAGCTCCGCGAAACCCGCCATGCGTTGCTCCGTGGCGGCCGGCAGAGGGCCGCGGCGCGACCCGACGATCATCAGGCCCCACAGCCCGTCCCCGACGGCGATCGGACAGGCCACCGAGGCGCGAACTCCCTCGGCGCGCACCACGGCCGCGAAGTGGCCGGGAACCGGGCCGTAGTCGTCGACGCGGACTGATTGACCCCGGGCGAGAGCCGCCCCGAAAGCGCCCACTTGTTCGGGCATCACCCGCGTTCCCACCGCCATCGCGTCGTTCCGATGCCCCAGCCGGGCGACGACCGTCGCCGTCCCGTCCGCCTCGAACCGGGCGATGCCTGTGGCGTCGGCGCCCAGGAGCGGGCCCAACTCGGCGGCCACGGCGGCGAAGAGCTCAGCCGGCGGCGCGCCGCGGGCCACCAGCGTCGCCACCCGCCGTAACGCGCCTTGCTCCCGGCCGAGCTGGGCGGACTCCTGGGCGTCTCGCCGCGACCTGGCGGCCAACCCGCTGACCACCGCCGCCGTGATCAGGAACACCGCCAGGGAGAAACCCTCTTCCCTGTCCGTCAGCTGCAACGAATACACCGGAGGCAGGACGAAGAAGTCGAACGCCAGCGTGCTTGCGACCGACACTGCAATTGCGAACCGCACGCCCCACACGACCGCGACCGGCAGAACCGCCAACAGATAGAGGACTGACAGGCCCGGCACCGCCGTGGGACCCGCCAGCAGTTTGGCCGCCCCGGTCACCGCCGCCACCAGAGCCACGCTCGCCGACCAGGCATTCAGCCAGCGACGGAAGGAAAGGGTCACGGAACCGGTGGTCCGCCGGGGCAAGCCCTGTCGCGGCCGGTCGTGAACGGCTCGGTCGACAACAGCCGGATGTGCATACCCAACCCTCTCGTAAATATCAGGCGATCATAAGCCCGCCCCGCCTCCGGCGCTCATGGGTTCGACGGCCGGCCACCGGCAATTCCGTCTGAGCCGAGACGAGAAGCCATGAACGGGTTCCCCCGAGGCATGAGTTCGCCCAGACTCGGCTTGGGAAGGGCGATACCGCCTGAGAAAGGACCCTGCG
>JAUZEX010000876.1 GCA_030838815.1 Actinomycetota bacterium | reverse complement strand
CTCATCGACCGGAAGGTGGCCGACGTCATCGCCGACCTTCCGGAGAAGAACCGGTATCTCCGCGGCCTCCGCAGCTGGGCGGGCTTCCGGCAGGTCGGGGTCCCTTACAACCGCCCGGCCCGCCACGCCGGCGAGGCGAAGTACACGACCCGGAAGATGGCCAAACTGGCGCTCGACGGCGTCATGTCGTTCACAAGTCTGCCCCTCAAGTTCGCGTCCTACATGGGATTCCTCACCGCCGCGGCCGGCATCGTCTACCTCGGGATGGCGGTCTTCGCCCGCCTGACCACAGGGGCGCTCCCGAACGGGTGGACCTCGCTGGTCGCCATCATTCTGATCCTCGGCGGCGCGCAGTTGATCGTTACCGGGTTCCTCGGGGCCTACATCGCCCGCATCTACGACGAAACCAAGGGTCGCCCCATGTACGTGGTGGCTGAGACGGTCGCCGCCGGCTCTCCGGCTAAGGTCACCGACCCTCCGGTCACACCGGGCATCGGGCGGTAGCCGGTCCGTGTTGTCGACGGCCGGGCCTCAGCGCGCCGACGGCGGAGAATCAGCGCCACCGCTGGCGACTCCGGCCGGGCGCTCCTGCCGGGCTACGACCGCTCGCCTCCTCGGTTCGTACGTCGCGTCACGCGTCCTGATCCTGGTCGCGGCGCTCCTGGCGGGTCTGGCCCACCCCGGCACCACCGTGACGCAGTTCCTCTCCACCTGGGACGGCGGCTGGTACCTCGCCGTGGCGTCCCACGGGTATCCCGCCCGGATCCCCGAGATCGGGGGGCGTGCCACTGAGAGCACCATCGGGTTCTTCCCCCTCTACCCGATGCTGGTCCGGGCCGCATCCCTGATCGTGCCCTTCTCCGCCGTGGTGGTCGCAATCCTCATCTCGACGGCCTGCGGCGCGACGGTAGTCCTCCTCTTCTACCGCCTGGCCCGCATGTTCACCGACCGGGACACCGCGGAGCGCGCCGCGATCCTCTTCGCCTTTTTCCCGGGATCCTTCGTCCTCTCCATGCCCTACACCGAAGGGCTTATGCTGGCCCTGGCCGCGGTGTGCTTCCTGGCCCTCTTCCAGCGCCGCTGGTGGCTGGCCGGCCTCAGTGCCGCACTGGCCACGGCGTGCCGGCCGACGGGACTCGCACTCGCCGCCGCCTGCGCCTGGCAGGCGGCCGTGGCGATCCGCCAACGCCGGGAGTGGCGTGCGATCATCGCGCCGCTGCTCGCCCCGACCGGCGTTCTTGCCTTCTTCCTGTTTCTTAAGGTTCGGACGGGCGAATTCACTGCCTGGCTCCGGGTGGAGAAGGAGGGCTGGAAGCAAGGCCCCAAGCTCGGCCTGTGGGTCTTCCAACCCGTCGCCCGGTTCCTCGATTCGCCGTTCTCGAATCGCCGGGACACCGTCGTCGCGCTGGGGTTGCTGTTCGCGATCGTCTCCCTGGGGGTCCTCCTCTGGCAGCGTTGGCCCGGCGCCCTCAACGTCTACACGCTGGCAATCCTCGCCATGAGCGCCAACACCCGACTCGATTCCGTCCGGCCCCGGGCCCTGCTGACCGCCTTTCCGTTGATTTTCGCGACGGCCGCGGCGGCCCGCGGCCGACGGTTTGCCTACGTCCTGGCGGTGTCGGCTGGGCTGCTCTTCGTGCTCGCCCTGCAGTACAACACGTTTCAACTCGACCAGATCTGAGCGCCCGGAAGGCTTCGCCGGTCAGGCCTTCCTGGGGCGCTTGGCGGCAGCGACCGAGGTCTTCGCCGGCACGGCGGTGGACCGCTTGGTGGTCGTCTTGGTCGCTGCCGCGGTGCGCTTTGCGGCCTTGTCCGGCTTCGGCTTCGGCTTCAGGGCTTCGGCTGGTGCGGGCTCGATCCCGAGGACCCCGGCCAAGAAGCGGCCGGTGTAGCTCTCGGGGACCTTGGCCACCACCTCGGGCGGGCCTTCGGCCACCACCCGGCCGCCGCCGTCGCCGCCTTCGGGGCCGAGGTCGACCAGCCAGTCGGCGGTCTTGATCACGTCGAGGTTGTGCTCGATGACCAGCACCGTGTTGCCGGTGTCGACCAGGCGCTGCAGCACGCCGATCAGGTGGCGGACGTCTTCGAAGTGGAGCCCGGTGGTCGGCTCGTCGAGAATGTAGATCGTCCGCCCAGTGGCCCGCTTGGCCAGCTCCGAGGCCAGCTTCACCCGTTGCGCCTCGCCGCCTGACAGTGTCGGCGCCGGCTGGCCGAGCCGGATGTAGCCGAGCCCCACGTCTTTCAGCGTCTGGAGGTGGCGGCTGATCACCGGCTGGTTGGCGAAGAACTCGCAGCCCTCCTCCACCGACAGGTCGAGGACCTCGGCGATGTTCTTGCCCTTGAAGGTGACGTCGAGGGTGTCGCGGTTGTAGCGGGCGCCCTTGCACACCTCGCAGGGGACGTACACGTCGGGCAGGAAGTGCATCTCGATCTTGATCGTGCCGTCGCCGGCGCAGGCCTCGCACCGGCCGCCCTTGACGTTGAAAGAGAACCGGCCCGGCCCGTAGCCCCGCACTTTCGCCTCCTGCGTCTGGGCGAAGAGGTTCCGGACCTTGTCGAACACGCCGGTGTAGGTGGCCGGGTTCGACCGGGGGCTGCGGCCGATCGGCGACTGGTCGATGTCGATGATCTTGTCGAGGTGCTCGATGCCCTCGATCGTGCGGTGCCGGCCCGGCACCGTCTTCGACCGATAGATCCGCTGCATCAGGGCGTGGTAGAGGATGTCGTTGACCAGCGTCGACTTCCCGCTGCCGCTCACGCCGGTGACCGCCACCAGACAGCCGAGGGGGAACTCGACGTCGATGTCGTCGAGGTTGTGCTCCTTCGCCCCCCGCACCGCGATCCAGTTGTCGCCCGGGGTCCGGCGCATCTCGGGAACGGGGATCTCCCGCCGGCCCGAGAGGTAGGCGCCGGTGATCGACCGGGGCTCGGCCATCAGGTCCTCGAGCGTGCCCTCGACCACGATCTCGCCGCCGTGGATGCCGGCGCCGGGCCCGATGTCGACGACATGGTCGGCGACCCGGATCGTCTCCTCGTCGTGCTCCACCACGATCACGGTGTTGCCCAAGTTGCGAAGGCGGATCATGGTGTCGATGAGGCGGCGGTTGTCGCGCTGGTGGAGGCCGATCGACGGCTCGTCGAGGACGTAGAGCACCCCGACCAGGCCACTGCCGATCTGGGACGCCAGCCGGATCCGCTGGGCCTCGCCCCCGGCCAGCGTGCCCGCCGACCGGGCCAGCGACAGGTAGTCGAGCCCCACGTCGAGCAGGAACGTCAGCCGCTCGTTGACCTCCTTGAGGACCCGCTCGGCGATGATCCGGTCCCGTTCGGACAGCTCGAGCTCGGCGAAGAACCTCGCCGAGTCGCGGATGGGCAGGCTGGTGACCTCGTGGATGTTCTTCCCGCCGACCTTGACCGCCAGCGTGGCGGGCCGGAGCCGGGAGCCGCCGCACTCCGGGCAGGGCACCTCCCGCATGTACCCCTCGATCTGCTCCCGGGTGCGGTCGCTCTCGGCCTCGGAGTGGCGCCGCTCCAGCCAGGGGATGACCCCCTCGTACTTGGTGGAGTACGACCGGGCCCGGCCGTAGCGGTTGCGGTACTGGACCAGCACCTGCTTCGGACCGGTGCCGTAGAGGACGGTCTTGCGCTCGGCGGCCTTGAGCTTCTTCCACGGGGTCGACGTCTTGAAGCCGGAGGCGTTGGCCACCGCCTCCAGGACCCGGCCGAAATACTCGCCCCGGAACCCGGCCCAGGGGGCGATGGCGCCGCCGGTGATCGACAGGTCGGGATCGCCGACAACCAGCTCCGGGTCGACCTCGAAGCGGGTGCCGAGCCCGTCGCAGCGCTCGCAGGCGCCGTAGGGCGAGTTGAAGGAGAAGTTCCGGGGAGCCAGCTCGTCGAACGACAGGCCGCAGTGGGCGCAGGCCAGGTGCTGCGAGAACGTGAGGGTCTCGCCCTCCACCCCCCCGCCGTCGCCCT
>JAUZEX010000820.1 GCA_030838815.1 Actinomycetota bacterium | reverse complement strand
CGCGGTTCCGGCCAGCTTGTCGTTGCCGGCACCGCCGTAGATCGTGTCCGCCCCGTCGCCGCCGCTGAGAAGGTCGTCACCGCCGAGGCCGACGATGAGGTCGTCACCGCCCTCGCCCGAGATCCGATCGACGCCGGAGGTGCCACAGATCACGTCGGGGCCGGCGGTGCCGAACGTCGGGGAGCCGCCGGGAGCGGCGAATATGACGCCGGCAGTGCCGTTCGGGACGGTGCACGCCAGATCACCGGTGGCGATCGCCAGGCCGAAGATCAACTCGCCGCCACCGATCGCCCCGATGAGAGTCGGGGCACCCGTGGCGAGGTCGATCGTGTAGAGGTTGGACACGGTGAACGGGGGTGGGGTGAGAGAGGCGTAGGCCGTGTTCAGACCGGCGACGGTCACGATGTCGAAGGTCGCGGCGCTATTTACATCGACTCCCAGAGGACCGACAAGGGACAGGGTGCCGGAGTTGGGCGGATCCTGGATGACGAGGGCGTTGATCCCGGCGGCGAGGTCGTAGAGCGTCGTCCCTGTGCTTCCAGGGAAGTTGTTGGTGTACGCCGCACCGGTGCCGGACGTATCCACGCCGTTCAAGTTCGAGTCGGCGGAGGTCAAGGTGCCGTCGTTCGGGTTCAGCCTCCGGTTCAAGCCGGACAGGGAAACGACCCTGATTCGGTCGACCACGGGGTTCACGTCCATGCCGATCTCTTCGGGGGTCGCGCCAAAGGCCGGGCCCGCTGGGGCGCCCACGGCGGTGGCCACGGCGGTTATCGGGTCTATCAGGTAGACGCGGTTGGTACGGCCGACGCCGTACAGCTGGCCGGTGGCGGGGCGAACGTCGATGCCGAGCATGTCTTCGCCGGGCTGCATGCCGGTGATCGGGATGTCCCTGAGAATCGTCCCCGGTGTGGCCACGTTGAACAGCAGCAACCGGTTGAAGGTCGTGATCGCGTACGCGAATGTCGCCTGGGGTGGAGCTGCCTGCGCCGACGTGATCGCTGGCAACAACAATGCCGCCAGCACGCCAATTGAGGCCATACCGAGCTTGACTCGCGCCATGCGCTTACTCCTCACGCCGTCGTGAGGCGAGCCTAGTGGATGTGCGGCAAGAATCAGGATGAAGGTCGATGTCTGTGGTGCCCGCTCATGCCCGTTGCAGCGGCTTGTACTTGATGCGGTGGGGCTGATCGGCCTCGCTGCCGAGGCGCTTGTGGCGGTCGACCTCGTAGTCGGAGTACGAGCCCTCGAACCAGCGCACCACCGAGTCGCCCTCGAAGGCGAGGATGTGGGTGGCGACCCGGTCGAGGAACCACCGATCGTGGCTGATCACCACCGCGCAGCCGGGGAAGTTCAACAGGCCCTCCTCCAGGGCCCGGAGGGTGTCGACGTCGAGGTCGTTGGTCGGCTCGTCCAGGAGCAACACGTTGCCCCCCGCGACCAGCACTTTCGCGAGATGCAACCGGTTGCGCTCGCCGCCCGACAGCTCGCCCACCAGCTTCTGCTGGTCGGACCCCTTGAACCCGAGCCCGCTCACGTACGCCCGCCCGTGCAGCTCCCGGTTGCCGACGATGATCCGGTCGACGCCGCCCGTCGCCTCCTCGTAGACCGTCTTGGACGCGTCCAACGACTCCCGGCTCTGGTCGACGTAGGCCAGCCGGACCGTCGACCCGACCTTCAGCGCACCCGCATCGGGCGTCTCCGCCCCCACGATCATGCGGAACAGGGTGGTCTTGCCCGCCCCGTTGGCCCCGATGATGCCGACGATGCCGCCCGGCGGCAGGCCAAAGCTCAGCCCGTCGATCAGCAAACGGTCGCCGTAGCCCTTGACCAGCGCATCAACCTCGACGACCACGTCGCCCAGCCGGGGACCGGGGGGGATGGAGATCTCCAGCTTCTCCGCCTTGTCCGGGCCGGCCTCGGCCTCGGCCACCAGCTTCTCGTAGGACGTGAGGCGGGCCTTGCCCTTGGCCTGGCGGGCCCGGGGCGACATCTGCACCCACTCCAGCTCCCGGGCCAGCGTCCGCTGGCGGGCCGAGGCCTGCTTCTCTTCCACGGCCATGCGCTTCTCCTTCTGCTCCAGCCAGGAGGAGTAGTTGCCCTTGTAGGGGATGCCGCGGCCGCGATCCAGCTCCAGGATCCACTCGGCGGCGTTGACCAGGAAGTAGCGGTGGTGGGTGAGGCCCACGACCGTGCCCGGGAACCGGGCCAGGAACTGCTCCAGCCACTCCACCGACTCGGCGTCCAGGTGGTTGGTGGGCTCGTCCAGCAGCAGCATGTCCGGCTTGGACAGCAGCAGGCGGCACAGGGCCACGCGGCGCTTCTCGCCGCCGGACAGGTTCTTGATCACGGCCTCCCAGGGCGGCAGCCGCAGGGCGTCGGCCGCGATGTCCAGCAGGTGCTCGCCGCCGCTCTCGGCGCCGGCCGCGGCGATGATCGCCTCCAGCTTGCCCTGCTCCTCCGACAGCTTGTCGAAGTCCGCATCGGGATCGGCATAGGCGGCGTAGACCTCCTCCAGCCGCGCCTTGGCGTTGTTGACCTCGCCCATGCCGCCTTCCACCGCTTCCCGCACGGTCTGTTCGGGATCGAGCTGCGGCTCCTGCGGCAGGTATCCGATCTTCAGGCCCGGCATGGCGATGGCTTCGCCCTCGATCTCCGTGTCGAGGCCGGCCATGATCTTCAGCAGGGTGGACTTGCCGGATCCGTTCAGGCCGAGGACGCCGATCTTCGCGCCGGGAAAGAAGCTGAGCGATACGTCCTTCAGGATCTGCCGCTTGGGCGGCACGATCTTGCTGACGCGATTCATTGTGTAGACGTACTGGGCCATGGCGGATTCTGGGGGAAACCGCGCATTATCCCGGATGACGAAATCTCCGCGGGGCGCCGGGCCTTAGCGGCCGTTCTACTTCTGGCTCTTCACCTGGGCCAGCACGCCGGTCTCCGTGGCCTGCTTGAGGAAGCTCGCCTGGTCCGATTTCCAGCGGGCGCCGAACACTTCCGGCCCCGCATAGGTGATCGCCAGGCCGGCCTTCTGCGCCGCATCGACGAACTCCGGCTCGCCGGCGATGGCCTTGAAGCCGGCGACCAGGTGGTTGCGGATCGCCGGCGGCAGGTTCTTCGGTGCGGCGATGCCGTTCCAGCTGAGCGACTCCACCGGCCAGCCTTTCTCGGCGACCGTGGGGATGTCACGAAACAGCGGTGCGTTGAAGCGCTTCTCGTCGAACACCGCCAGCACGCGCAGCTTGCCG
>JAUZEX010000806.1 GCA_030838815.1 Actinomycetota bacterium | reverse complement strand
CCTCGAGCTTCTCCTCGCCGCCCAGCAGGCAGGCCGACGGGATGCGCACGTCGTCGAAGATGACCTCGGCCGTGTGGCTGGCCCGGATGCCCATCTTCTTCTCCTTCTTGCCCTGGCTCAGGCCGGGCGTGCCCGGAGGCACGACGAAGGAGGCCTGGCCCCGGGCGCCGAGGGAGGGGTCGACGGTGGCCACGACCACGTGGACGTCGGCGATGCCACCGTTGGTGATGAAGCACTTCGTGCCGTTGAGGACCCAGTCGTCGCCGTCCTTCTTGGCCCGGGTGCGCAGCGACGACACGTCGGAGCCGGCGCCGGGCTCCGTGACGCAGAAGGCAGCCAGCTTCACGTCTTCGGCAGTGCCGAAGCACTGGGGGATCCAGGTCATGATCTGCTCGGGCGTGCCGTTGTTCATGATGCCGGCCACGCCGAGGCCCGTCCCCAGGATCGCCAGGGCGATGCCGGCGTCACCCCAGAACAGCTCCTCGTTGACGATCCCCATGGTGAGCCCGGTGGGGTCGGCGAAGAACTGGGCCATCGACTCCCAGCCGTAGAGCCCGATCTTGGCCGCCTCCTGGATGATCGGCCAGGGCGTCTCCTCCCGCTCGTCCCACTCGGCGGCGGCGGGACGGATGGTCCGCTCGGCGAACTCGTGGACCCACTTCTGGATCTGCAGCTGGTCCTCGTTCAGCGCCAGCGAGAAGTCACCCATGTCGACTCAGCTCCGTTCGGCTCTCCAGGTTACTACTCAGTAATATACCCGGGAGGAGCCGAGTTTCAAGCCCCCAATTTCATGACAAAACGGACGCGTTTCAGCGTTCCTGCGCGACCGTCGCGGAGGAACGCTGAGAACGGGTCAGCTCTGCTTGTTGGCCCGGGTTCCGGCGGCGGCCGCCGGGGGCGGCGGGGGCACGGAGGGGCTGGCGCTGTCGGCCTTGGCTGCGGCGGGGTCGAGCAGTTCGGTGAGCGCCGAGCTGATGACATCGGCCGCCCCGGGCTGGGCCAGAACGGCGTTGACAGCCAGGGCCAAGCGCCGCTTGTAGCCGGCCTCGGCCAGGCCGGCCAGGCGCTCGGGCACGCTCGGCAGCTCGGCCAGCCGATCGGCCAGCCGCTGCAGCCGCTCGATCGGCACGTGGGGGGCCAGCCATTCGAAGTTGACCACGAACGAGGGCTTGAGATCGGTGTAGCAGCTCCACACGCCGACGGCCTTGCCGTCGATGTCGTAGACCGCCGTCACCGCCGGGTGGTCGCCGTGGCCCCACTGGAGCTCCCGGCCGCGATCGCGTGCGATGTGGTACAGCCGCCGGACGGCGTCGACCGCGGCCGGCAGACACGATGCCTCGAGCGCCGCGAACAGAGCCGGTTCCCCTTGACCGCCGACGGGCGCGCTGGCGGCCGGGCGGGTCGCGGGTTGGGCCGGGACCGCAGCCGGTGCGGGAGCGGGAGCGGCCGCTTCCGGGGCGGGCGCCGCCGGCGTGTCCTCGACCGCTGGAGCGGGCTCGGGCGGCGGGGCGACGGCCGGGGGGGCGATCGCCGAAGCGGCGCCGGACGGGTCAGAGGAGGTGGCGGGGGCCTCCGCTTCCTGGACCGCCGGGAGGGCAAAAGGGGAGGACGTCCCCGGGGCCGGCGCCTTCGCAGGAGCCGGATCGACCGCCCGGGCCGGGCCCATCGCCGGAGCGGGCGGGGCCACGGAGCCGGAGGGGGCGGCGGGCGGGGCCGCCGAAGGAGCCGGTGCGGCGGCCTTGGGCGCCGGTCCGGAGGCGACACCCGACGGCGCGCTGGCCGGAGCGGGACGGGACGGCAGGCTCGTGGCCTGGACCCCGGCCGGTTCCGGCGAGTCGGAGACGGCGGGCAGCGACACCTCGGCCGATGCCATTCCCCGTCCGATGTCCAGGGTCTCGGGGCCGCCCTCGCCCCGGAACACGGTGGGGATGAGGATCTCGACGCCCTCTTCGGCGTGGTAGCGCAGCCCGAGGGCCACGGCGGCCAGGCCGGGCCGGGCTCCGGCGTTGAGGTAGGCGACGACCTGGCGGACCTCGTCGCTCACGACGTCGACGGCCAAGATGAGCTGGAAGCGCCCGGCGGCGAGGTTCTCGCCCACGCCGGCCCGGAAGGCGTTTTCGTCCCACCCGAGCCCCCCGGCCCGGGCGATGGCGGCGACCTTGTCGAGCAGGGGCACGCCGGCCCGCACGGCGAAGGCCCGGTCGAACTCCTCGTAGGGCGCGCGCCACAGGCCGGCCCCCACGGCCAGGGCGGCGCCCCCCATCGGCCGGCGACCGGGACCCTCCTGGCGGCCGCACTCGACCAGGACGATGCGACCGTCGACGCCGACGCCGAGGAGGTCGACCGAGGCGGTCGACCCGATGCGGAAGTTGGCCGCTACCGCCAGCTCGCCCGGACCGGGGCTGGGCAGGAGGGAGGGCGATTGGACGAGCAGCGTCTGTAGGGCCCGCTCGTCGTGCAGTGCGGGCTGAAACGGGTGCCAGGGCTGGCCTGGGCGGCGGATGAGCATTCGAACCTCCGTCGAGTTCGTCCCCGAGCTCCGAGTCGACTGGGCGGCGGGAACGCTACCACCCAGTGTGGAATGCACAACCGGCGTGAGGCCAGTGGTGCTTGAGCTGAAATGTGGCTGTAGTTACGCTTAGTCACTTCAGATGCCAGGGGGATTCCATGCGGAAGATGATGTCCGGGTTGGCCTGCGGGGCCCTGGCGGCCGGAATGGTCATGATGGCCGCCCCTGGCACGGGGGTCGCCGCTGGAGGCGGCCGCAGCGTGTCGATCCTCCATCACCAGTTCGATCCCCGGGAGCTGACGGTCAGCGTGGGCGACGAGGTGACGTGGACACATCGTGACGGCGAGCAGGTCCACAGCGTCACCGCCGACGACGGGTCTTTCGACTCGAACCCGCTGTGTTCGGCTGGGAACCCGAAAGAGTGCATGAGCGACCACGACACCTTCAAGCACACATTCGGTGCGGAAGGGCGATTTCCCTACTTTTCGAAGACCGCGGGCGGCCCGGGGGGTCAGGGTGCCTCGGGGGTGATCATCGTCGTGACCGCTCCCCCGCCGGCGCCCAAGAAGGCCGCTCCCAACGGGTCAACCACGTCCACGACGGCCACCACGGCGCCAAAGACCGCCGCGCCACCGAAGCCCTGAGGGATTCTGGGAAAAAATTTCGTCGCCGCGCTCAGGTCGGGCCTCCGGTGTGCCGATGAAGTCAGTGGTGAGTGGGACTGATACGGCCCTCCCCGTTCCTGATCCTCCCCCAGGGAACGAGGAGGGCCGTGTCGCGTCCGGACGCCGGTAGCGTGCCCGGGGCATGCGACCCACCGTCGAGCTCTCGTCGGGGCGGCTGAGCGGCTCGGCCGAGGGTCCCCTCTGCGTCTTCCGGGGCATCCCCTACGCCCGTCCGCCGGTCGGGGCCCTTCGGTTCGGGGCGCCGCGCCCGGCGGAACCGTGGACCGGCGTGCGGGAGGCGACGCTCTTCGGGCCGGCGGCGGCGCAGTCGGCCATCGACGTCGAGTACGTGCCCGGCTTCAGCCTCTGGGAGGGCATCGGGACCACGAGCGAGGACTGCCTGACCGTCAACGTGTGGACGCCGGGGCTCAGCGGGCGGCGCCCCGTGCTGGTGTGGATCCATGGCGGCGCCTTCCTCAAGGGGGCGGGGAGCCAGGTCCTCTACGACGGGGCGACCCTCGCCCGGCGGGGCGATGTGGTGGTGGTCACGGCCAACTACCGGCTCGGCGTGTTCGGGTTCCTGGCCCTCGACGACGACCGGTGCGTGGCCAACGCCGGTGTCCTCGACCAGGTGGCGGTGCTGGAGTGGGTGGCGGAGCACGCCGCCGCCTTCGGGGGCGATCCCGGCAACGTGACCGTGATGGGCGAGTCGGCCGGGGCGATCTCGGTCGCGGCGCTGATGACGTCGCCCCGGGCCCGGGGTCGCTTCCACCGGGCGGTGGCCCAGAGCGGGGCGGGCCGGCGGCTGCCGACGGCCGACGGGGCCGGCGAGTTGACCGACCGGCTGCTGGTCCGCCTCGGGCTCGGCCCGTCGCCGGTCGACGAACTCCTGGCGCTGCCCACGGAGCGGCTGTTGTCGGCCCAGGTGGCGGTGTCGGTCGACGTGCGGCGCGACGACATCGGCGCCGGATTCCAGCCCTGGACCTGTGGCGACGTCCTGCCCACCCAGGCGGTGGACGGGCTGGCCGCCGGCTCGGCGGCGGGGGTGCCGTTCCTGGCCGGGACCAACGAGCACGAGATGAACCTGTGGCGGGTGCTCGAGCCGGGACTCCGAGAGCTGGACGAGGACGGCCTGGCCGTCCGGGTCCAACGGCTGGTCGGAGAGGCCGCCGGCGACCTGATGGCGGTCTACCGGGCGGCCCGCCCGTCGGCCGGCCCGTCGGAGCTGTGGTCGGCGATCTGGTCGGACCGGGAGTTCCGGATCCCGTCGCTGCGAGCCACGGAGGCCCAGTCCGCCCGGGCGGCGGACACGTTCTCCTACCTGTTCACCTGGCCTTCGCCCGCCCCCGGGATCGGCTCCTGCCACGCCCTGGAACTTCCCTTCGTGTTCGGCACGCTCGAAAGCGCGGGCGCCGACGCCTTCGCCGGCTGCGGCCCGTCCGCCGAGGCGTTGGCGACGTCGGTCCAGGACGCCTGGCTCTCCTTCGCCCGCACCGGCAACCCCGGCTGGCCGGCCTACGACCCGTCCACCCGATCGACGATGATCCTCGGCGAGACCTGCGGGGTCGCCGACGATCCGATGTCCGCCGAACGCGCCGCCTGGTACGGCCTCCCCGCTGCCTGACCGCGCCCATCGCCGACCCGGCGTTCCTCCCATGGCCAAGCCCGCCGTTGGGCCGCGGTGCGAGCGAGAGCCCCCACCCGGCGCATTCCGGCGTTCCATTACCGCAGCATCCCGGCAAACGAACGCCGGTTGCGAACGGCCGGCACCCGGCCCATTCCGGCGTTCCATTACCGCAGCATCCCGGCAAACGAACGCCGGTTGCGAACGGGCGGCCGGCCGGCCGGCCCATTCCGGCGTTCCATTACCGCAGCATCCCGGTAAACGAACGCCGGTTGGGGACGGGTCAGGTTGGGAGGGCGGCTTCGGCGGTGGCGAGGGCTTCGGCGGCGTCGGCGGACCGGCGGCGGGCGGCTTCGGCTTCGCCGGCGGCGTCTTCAGCGGCGGACCGGGCCTCCTCGGCTTCCCGCTGGGCCTCGGCGGCGCGCTTGGCGGCGGCCTCGGCCCGTTCTGCTCGGCGGTGGGCGCGGGTGGCGGCCATCTCGGCCTCAGCCTCGCAGCGGCGCAGGTCCCGGCGGGCGGACTCCACCGCCTCGAGCACCTCCTTGCTCGCCTTGGGCTTCTTCTCCCGGCGTTCGGCGCCGGGCAGGGTTCCGACGCCGTGGTGGCCGTCGTCTCCCGTCCGGCCGTCGACCTCGCCCGACCCCGCGCGGACGTCGGCGACCGAGTCGCCGACGCCGGGGGCCGAGCGGGTGCCCTGGCTCGCGGCGCCCGATGCGGAGCGGGGCGTGTCCCGGTCGGTGGAGCGGGAGGGCCGCGTCTGGCCCCTGCCGGTGGCGGTGGCCGGGGCGGAGAGGTCACCCGAGCCGGAGGACAGGAGGGAGAATCCGGTGGCCTCCAGGTCG
>JAUZEX010000788.1 GCA_030838815.1 Actinomycetota bacterium | reverse complement strand
ATCCGCTGGGTCACGCCCGTCCGCCACTTCATGCGCACCGCCAGCGGGCCGTACTCGTTGCGCGACCACGAATTCGACGCGGGCGACTGGGTGTTGCTGTCGTATCCATCCGCGAACCGCGACGAAGACGTCTTCGCCGACCCATTCAAGTTCGACGTCGGCCGCTCGCCGAACAAGCACCTCGCGTTCGGCTTTGGCACCCACTTCTGCCTCGGCGCACAGCTGGCGCGTATGGAGATCAAGGCCCTGCTCAAGGAGCTCGTCCCGCGCCTCGAAGACGGCGCGCTGGCGGGGAAGCCCGAACTCATGAGCACGCTCTTCGTGGGCGGGCTCAAGCACCTGCCGCTCAAGTACAGCGTGCGCGCCTAACTGGCGACGCGGATGCGGTCCTAGTTGATCAGCGGGTCGCGCGGGAGTCCGAGGATGCGCTCGCCGATCTGGTTGCGCTTGATCTCGGACGTGCCACCGGCGATCGACATGCCGCGGTGCATGAGCACCATGTTGTTGCTCATGCCCGCCGGGCCGTCCATGAAGGCGGCGTCGGGACCGTTCAACTCGGTGAGGATGGCGACGCTCTCGTGTCCGAGTTCCGACCCGACGAGCTTGGTGATCGCCCCCTCCGGCCCCGGTTCGCTTCCCGACACCGCGCGATTCGCGCTTCGTAAGTTGAGGAGCCCGTTCGCCTGCGACTGCGCGAGGTAACGACCGACGCGCGACGCGCCCCCACTGAGTCGATCCGGATTGGCGTCGAGCGCCGCCACCAGCGCGGTCCCCGGCATCGCCATGCCGCCGCCTCCCCCGCCACCGATGCTCACGCTCTCGTTGCCGAGCGTGGCGCGGGCCACGGTCCAGCCGCCGTCGACGGGGCCGACCACGTCGTCGTCGGGCACGAACACGTCGTTGAAGAACACCTCGTTGAACTCCGAGCCGCCGGTGGTCATCTTGAGCGGCCGGACCTCGACGCCCGGGGCGTGCATGTCGATGACCATCGTCGTGATGCCCTCGTGCTTGGGCACGTCGGGGTTGGTGCGCACGGTGGCGAAGCCCATGCCGGCCACGTGGGCGCCGCTGGTCCAGACCTTCTGGCCGTTGACCAGCCAGCCACCCTCGACCCGCGTCGCCTTCGTCTTCACGCCGGCGGCATCGGACCCGGCGTCGGGCTCGCTGAAGAGCTGGCACCAGATGACCTCCTGGGCCAGGGCAGGCCGGATCCAGCGGGCCTTCTGGTCGTCGTCGGCGTACTGGATGAGGGTGAGGATGTTCCAGCCGGTGATGCCGTAGTTCGGCCGCTTGATGCCGGCCGTGCCGAACTCCTCCTCGATCACCAGCTGCTCGATGGCGCCGGCGGCCCGGCCGTACGGCTTCGGCCAGTTGGGCACGGCGTAGCCGGTCTCGAGCAGGCGGGCCTTGCGGGCGGCGTCGTCGAGGTCCTTCACGCTGTCGACGAAGGCCCGCACCTCGGTGCGGATCGCCTCGGCCTCGGGCGGCAGCTCGACGGCCTTGGTCCGCTCGACGCCGGCCCGGGTGACGTCGACGAGGTCGGCCGCGGCCGCGGCGTGGTCGAGCAGCGTCTCGAGCACGGTGGCCCGGCGGAGGTAGAGGTGGGCGTCGTGCTCCCAGGTGATGGCGATGCCGCCGTGGACCTGGGTGTTGAGGTTGGCGGCGAGGTCGGCGGCCGGGCCGGCGAGGGTGGCGGCCACCGCAGCGGCGTAGCGGAGCTGGTCGCCCCCCGTCGAGGCGGCCCGGGCCGCGTCCCACACGGCGGAGGTGGCCAGCTCGGTGGCTACGGCCATGTTGGCGCAGTGGTGCTTCACAGCCTGGTAGGTGCCGATGACCCGGCCGAACTGCACCCGCTGCTTGGCGTAGTCGGCCGCCATCTCGGTGCAGGCCCGGGCGACGCCGACGGCCTCGGCCGAGAGGATGACCCGGGCCAGGTCGACGAGGGTCGTGCGGGCGCCGGGGAGCACGGTCGCGCTGGCGCCGTCGAACGTGACCCGGGCCGAGCGGCGGGTGGGGTCGAGGTTCTTGGGCACGTCGACGGTGACGCCGTCGCCCACCTCGACCACGGCCACGTCGTCGCCGGCCGGCACGAGCAGCACCTGGGCCAGGCCACCGCCGAGGACGAGCGCCGAGCCGGACGCCGTGCCGCCGGAGACCGTGACGTCGCCGCCGAGGGCGATGCCCGCGGCGACCGAGCCGTCGGCCAGACCGGCGAGGCGCGTCGTGTCACCGACCGCGGCGAGCACGGCGCCGGCGATCACGGTCGGGACGAACGGCCCCGGCGCCATGGCTCGACCCAGCTCCTCGACCACGACCACCAGCTCCTCGAGCGTGTAGCCCGAGCCGCCCTGGTCCTCCGGCACGTGGAGGCCGAGCCAGCCCAGCTCGACCAGGTCCGTCCAGAAGCCGGGTAGCTCCTCGGTGGGTGCCTCCAGCAGGGCGCGGGCCGCGCCGAGCGCGTTGCGCTTGGCCAGGAAGTCGGCGGCCGTGTCGGCCAGGGCGCGATGGTCGTCGGTGATCGCGATGGGCATGCGCAGACACTACGGAACCAGCTGACGCCAGTGTCAGTCCGAGCGGGTCACGTCCCCCCGAGCATCCGCCGGAAGCGGCCCGCAGGCTTCGGCGGGCGCTCTGCGGCTCGGGCCCGGAGGTACTCGGCGAGTGGACCGTCAGCGGGGATCCGGCCCCACCACCACCCGGTCTTGAGCTTGGTGTTGAAGTAGTAGCCGAGCTCGCCGTCGGAGTCCTCGACCGTGCCGGCGCGGAACCGTTCGTCGAGTTCGGCG
>JAUZEX010000738.1 GCA_030838815.1 Actinomycetota bacterium | reverse complement strand
AGCAGGTCGAACTCCCGGGGCCGGAGCGCCACCTGCCGCCCGTCGACCATCACCCGGTGGGCGGCCCGGTCCACGATGAGGCCGCCGGTGGCGAGCAGCGCGTCGCCGCCGTCCTCCGAACGGCGTCGCATGTGGGCCCGGATGCGGGCCAGCAGCTCGGCCAGGCGGAAGGGCTTGGTGACGTAGTCGTCGGCGCCGGCGTCGAGGCCGACCACGGCGTCGACCTCCTCCGCCCGGGCGGTGAGCATGAGGACGGGCAGGTCGGGCAGCCGGCTCCGCAGCCGGCGGCAGACCTCGAGGCCGTCAAGGTCGGGCAGCCCGAGGTCGAGGAGGACGAGGTCGGTCTCCGGCCCGGCCGCGGCGAGGCCGTTCTCGCCGGTGGCCGACCACGCCACATCGTGCCCCTCGCGCCGAAGGGCGGCCACGAGGGGCTCGGCGATTGAGGCGTCGTCCTCCACCAGCAGCAGGCGGGCCACGTCCGGAATCTAGTGATCCGGTGGTGCGGACGCCGACCGCCCCTGGTGCGCCCTGGAAAGATGGCTGATCCTGGAATTACGTTGAGGCGATTCCAGGAATTTCCGAAATCCTCTAGGGGGAATTCCGTCTAAAGGAGCGGGGTCGCGCGCGTCGAAATCCCTTGTTACGGCTAGATATTTCGGTCAAGCTTGCGCGCCAACCCAGGCCACCCGCAGCGGGCGCCCGATCGGGTGGTACCCAGGAAGGAACGTTTTCATGCACCTTCGCGTCCCCGACGCGCGTCGAAAGATCGTCGCCTTGCTCTCGTTCCTGGCGCTGCAGGCGGGGTTGGCCGCCGGGCCGCTCCGGAGCGGGGCGGAGAGCGAGCCGTCCATCCGTGCCGCGGCGGCGACGGGTGCGGTGCCGGGGGAGACGGCCTTGCCCGATGCTCCGGCGGCCTCCAGGGGGGCGGGCGCGCCGGCGCAGGCGCCCGTCCCGGCCCGGATCGCTGCCTCTCGGGCCCAGGCCGCTGCCCGGCGGGCGACGCCGCCCGCCGTCCCGGCCCCGGCTCCTTCGGCCGCTCCGCCGGCTCCGCCTGCCCCGCCGGCTCCGCCTGCCCCGCCGCCCGCGCCGCCCGCTGCGGCGCTGGTGCCGCCGGAGCGGCTCTACCTCCAGCCGATCCTGGAGCGGGCGGCGCAGCAGAACGGCCTCCCGTCCGACCTGCTGCTGGCCCAGGCGTGGGCGGAGTCGAGCTGGCGAATCGACGCCGTCTCCGACATCGGCGCCGTCGGCGTCCTTCAGCTGACACCCGACACCGTGGATTTCGTGTCCAAGAACCTGCTGCATCTCGACCAGAACCTCGACGCCCTCGATCCGGCCGCCAACGCCCGGATGGCCACCGTCTACCTGCGCCACCTCCTCGAGAAGACCGACGGGGACCTGCGGCGGGCCCTGATGGCCTACAACCAGGGGCTGCGGTCGCTGTACCGGGATGGACCCGTCCCGGAGGCCGAGGCCTACGCCGACCACGTCCTGGCCCTACGGCCGGTCTTCGCCGGCGGCGCCTGAGGTCTCTCCGGGTGGCCGGCGGACTGTCAGCGGCGACGCTGCGTCAGCCGGGGTTCTGCCCTTCCGCTGTGAGGGTAAGGGGCCGCTGACCGTTCAATTCCGCCGCCAAGCTGGGAGCCGGCGGGGGGCGCTGGGCAGGAGGCCGGGTTGGACGCAGATGCCACGGGCACCGAGGCCCTTCCTCGGCGATGGACCAACGGCTACACCGCGTCGACGGCCGGCTGCCGCTTCGTCGAGGGACCGGACCTCTGGGTCCTCGACGACGATGCCGGGCCCGAAGAGCCCGACCTCCTGGTCATCTCCGACGACGCTGAGCCTGATCTCCGGGTCGTGGCCGACGACGAGATCCCCCTTCACCGGCTCATCGACCGGGCGAAGCCCTCTTTGGCCGAGGCCACCGTTCTCGCCGCGCTGGTCCTGGAGGCCGTGGCCGACATGCACGACGCCGGGAACGTGCACGGCGCGCTGGACAGCACCGCGGCGCGGATCGATCGGCAGGGCAACGTCCGCCTGGACGCCCGGCCCCCCGCCGCGGCTCCTTCCCGCGTTCCTTCCCGCGCCATCGGCGCGGTGAGAAAGGCCGGTTCGGGGGGCAGGGCGCAGAGCTCGGGCTCCGGCGGGCGCGAGGGCGACCCGCGGCGGGCCGACGTCCGGGCGGCGGCGGTGGTGGTGGCGGAGATCGCCCGGTCGGCCGGGCGGCCCACCCGACCGCTGACGGAGGCCGAGGAGCGAATGACGGAGCGGCTCTCGTCGGCCGCCGACCCCCGCAGCCTGGTCCGTCGCGGCCCGCGGAAGGCGGCCCACGGCCTCGAGCAGGTGGTCGGCTCCGGCGAGCGGCGTCTCGCCGCCCGCCGCGGGCTCATCGATCTGACCCGGGCCGTTGCCGCCGCCGACGCCAGTGGCGGCTCCAGCGCCAATGGGGTTCTAGGGACTAGTGGGGTCATCGGAACCCATGGGGTCATCGGGGTAAACGGTGTCCCGCAGGCCGGGCCGGCGGGATCCGACCTCCCCACAGGCGCCGGCCCTCCGGCGCGCCGGCTTCCGCCGCCCGCCCGGCGGCCGCCGATCTGGTCCCGGGTCTGGAAAGGTGTGGCGGCGGCCATGGTCGTGGCCCTGGTGCTCGGAGTGGAGCTGCGGTTCTTCGGCGCCAGTGTCCAGCGCAACGTGCATGTCCTCATGAGCGGCAACGTCCGGGTCCCGCCGGCCGGTCCGCGGCGTCCGGCGCCGTTGCCCGTCCTCGGCCCGGCAGTCGCTCCGCCTGTCACCCATCTGGAGGTCCGGCCGCTGGACGGGTGCCGCCCGGAGTCCGTCTGCAACGCCGTGGTGCAGGTCACGGTGACACCGCAGGATCAGCCGCTCGACGTTGCCTGGGCCTTCGAGCTCGTCGACCGCTGCCAGTCCGGGCGGGAGCCTCGCCCGGGCGGCGTACTCCAGATCCCGCCGGGACGGGACCGGGCCGTGCAGACCGTGACGTTGCCGCTGCCGGCCGGCCGGTCGCTGGCGCTCATTCCCGTCACCAGCTCGCCGGTGGTCGTGGCGGGCACGCCGATGCGGCTCTCGCCCGACAACGGGCCCTGCTGAGGGGGCGCCGTTGCTCGGGGTCGAGAACGGGGGTCCCCGGCCCGATCAGCCGCCCCGCCGGCGGCGGTCGGACATCGTCAACCTGTGCTTCGACGGGCTGGCGATCCTCGGCGCCGTGGTGCTGGTGGCGCTCGGAGCGCTGAATCTCTACGCCGTTTCCGGCTGGCAGAGCGCCGCCCGCCAACTGGCCGTGGCCGCCCCGGGGTTGGTGTTGTTCGTGGTGCTCCGCCGGGTGCGTATGGACCGCCTCTCCGCCCTCGCCTGGGGCTGCTACGGCACCGCCGTGGTGTTGCTGGCCGCCGTGCCCTTCGTCGGGGTGGCCACCAAGGGGGCCCGGCGGTGGATCGGGGCCGGCGCCTTCAGCGTGCAGCCCTCCGAGCTGGCCAAGCTCGGCCTGCTCCTGGTGCTGGCCCACGTCCTGACCTCGGACCGGCCGCCGGGGGCGCGGTTCGCCTGGGCGCTCGGGCTGTGGGCCGTCCCCACCGGTCTGACGCTCCTCCAACCCGACCTCAGCACGGCGACGCTGCTCACCGCCCTGCTGGTGGCCATGCTGATCCTGGCCCGGATCCCCTGGCGGTTCCTCCTCCCGCCGGTGGTGGCGGCGGCCGTCGCCGCTCCGCTGGCGCTGCCCCTGCTCCGGTCCTATCAGCTGGAGCGGCTGCAGGGGTTCTTCACCCGCTCGCCCGACGCCGCCGGCGGCTACACCCTCCAGCAGGCCCACATCGCGCTGGCCTCGGGGGGCCTCACCGGCCGGTTCGGTGACGGCTTCCACCACCTCCTGGCCCAGTACCTGCCCGAGAACCACACCGACCTCGCCTTCGCCAGCGTCGCCCAGCAGTTCGGTTTCGTGGCCGGACTCGTCGCCGTGGCGGTGACGCTGCTCATCGTGTGGCGGATGGCGCTGGCCGGGCGGGGATCCCGGACGCGCGTCGGGATGCTCATCGGGGCCGGCCTGGCCGTGCTGTTCGGCACCCAGGTGGCCATCTCGGTGGCCGGGAACCTCGGCCTGGTGCCGATCGCCGGCATCCCCTTCCCGCTGGTGAGCTACGGGGGGACGGCCGCCATTGTCTATCTCGGCGGTTTCGGCGTCGTCCTCGCCGCCCGGCGTGACGGTGCCCGGCGCCGCCTGTGGGCACCGCCCCGGTGGGCCCGCACCCCGCCCCGGTGGCTGGCCCGGATCGCCCTTTCGCTCACGGTGGTGCTCCTGGCCTGCGCCGGCTACGGCCGCCACGTCCAGCTGGCCCGGGGCGCGTCGCTCCTCCAGGCCTCCCGGACGCAGATGACCCGCTGCGTCAGCCTCCCCGCCGCCCGGGGGCTCATCACCGACCGCCACGGCGCCGTGCTGGCCGGCAACGCCGACCAGAACGAGGTGGCCGGCATCCCCGCCGCGCTGCGACGGGACCCGGCGGCCCTGGCGACGCTGGCCGGGCTCCTCGGCCGTCCCGCGCCCGAGGTGGCCGGCCCGGTCTCCCACTCCAGCGGGATGCTGGTCAAGCTCGGCTCGGTGGACGGCCCGACCAGCCAACGCATCACCGCCGCCCGGGTGCCGGGCGTCGTCCTCCTGCCGTCACCGAAGCGTGTCTACCCGGCGGGCCCGCTGGTGGGGCCCTTCGTCGGGTTCGTGGGGGCCGACACGGAGAAGGACCACAAGCGCTGGCCGGGCCTGCCGGTGGGGGAGCGGGTCGGCCGGGCGGGGCTCGAGCGGCACTACGACGCCGTCCTGCGCGGTGTGGCGGGGGAGCAGTGCTTCCTCGTCGACCCCCGGGGACGGCCGGTGGCCCTGGAGCGCCACCGGGACCCGGTGCCGGGGCTCGACCTGCGCCTGTCGATCGACCTCGGCCTGCAGCACCAGCTCTCGGACGCCCTCGGCGGCGCCCTCACCGCCTCCGGCGGCGACCTCGGCGGCGCGGTCGCCATGGACCCGAAGAGCGGCCAGGTGCTGGCCATGGCCAGCCTTCCCGCCTCGGACAACAACGTCTACGGGCCCCCCGTCGACGAGGCCGCCCTGAGCCAGGCGAAGAGCGCGCCCGGGCACCCGACCCTGGAGCACGTCACGCAGGTGGCGGCGCCACCCGGTTCGACGTTCAAACCGGTGGTGGCGGCGGCCGACCTCGTCACCGGGGCGCTGCCTCCCGACCAGGTCGTCCCCACCGGGGCGAGCTTCTCCTACAGCGGGCACACCTTCGCCAACTGGCGTCCGCTCGGACCGGCGAACCTGGTCCAGGCCCTCGCCTGGTCGAACGACGTCTACTTCTACAAGCTGGGCCTCCTGCTCGGCCCGGAGCGCATCCACGACATCGGGACCGCGCTCGGCGCCGGCCAACTGACCGGGATCGACGTCGACGAGACGGCCGGAGAGCTCGGCACCCCCGAATCACTCCGGAGCCGGGGATCACCCTGGTACCCGGCCGCCACGGTGGTGCTCGGCATCGGGCAGGGCCACGTGACCGCCACGCCGATCCAGGCCGCCCGCTGGCTGGCCGGGATCGCCACCGGGCAACTCGT
>JAUZEX010000713.1 GCA_030838815.1 Actinomycetota bacterium | reverse complement strand
CCTTTCTCCTCACCCGCGACCCCAGCAACCGGATCGGTGTGCTCCTCGTGTTGACCGGGGCCAGCCGCGGTGTGGCGGTCGCCGCGAGCGCATGGGCCGACCACGTCGTGCTCAACCCCCGGGCCGGTTTGGCCGGGTTCGGTGTCGCGACCTGGCTCGGGTTCTGGGCCTTCCTGCCCAGCCTGGCCGTCCAGTCCGCCATCCTCGTGCTGTTCCCCAACGGTCGTCTGCCCGGACGCCGGTGGTGGCCGGTACTGGCCCTGTCGGCGGCCGACCTGCTCCTGGCCGCCGGCGCGGTGCCGGTGCTGGCCTGGGGCGTTCGAGGGTCGCAACTCTTGCCCAGCGCGCCGGAACCTCCGCTCGAGAGCGGTCCGCTGGCCTTTGCCGCCTTGGCCGCGACGGCAGCCGTGGGGCTGATCGCCGTCGTCGCCGGTCTGGCCAGCCTCATCTGGCGATGGCGGGGATCAGCCGGCGACAACCGCCAGTGCGTGAAGTGGCTCCTGCTCGGCGGGAGTCTGGCGCTCGTGGCCGACCTCGCTGGCTTCCTCCCCCACCTGGCGCCGCTGAAGCTCCTGGGGCCACTCGCCGTCTACGGCGGCATCGGCATCGGGGTCTTCCGCCACCGCCTCTACGACGTGGACCGGCTCATCAACCGGACACTGGTCTACGGGACGGTCACCGTCGTGGCCGTCGCCATCTATGCAGCCGTGGTGGTGACCGTCGGCTCGATCTCCGGTAGCGGGCGGTCGGTTGTCGCCGGCTCGGTCGCCGCCTTCGTGGTCGCCTTGGCGCTCCGGCCGGTGAGCGGGCGGATCCAGCACGCCATCGACCGCCGCTTCGACCGCCGGACGTTCGACGCCGTCAGCCGGGTGCGCCTCTTCACCGGCGGGCTCGCCCAAGGCCGCCCCGATGCCGGAGCACTGCCCGCCTTGCTCACGGAGATCCTTGACGACGAGTCATTGCAGTTGCGGTTCCTCGACGCCGATGGGCAGCGCTGGTTGGACCCGTGGGGAGCGGTCATCGACGACCCTCCGGTCGATCGGGGCTCCGAAGCGACCGCCATCCGTCGTGGCGACGAGGTCGTATGCACCGTCGTCCACCGCTGCGTGCCCGTCCCCGACCGCCTGCTGTTCACCGCAATCATCGCCGCCAGCGGGCTTGCCTTCGAACACGCCCGGTTGCAGGCCGAGCTCGGAGCCCAGCTCGAGGTGGTTGCGGCATCGCGGGCCCGGATCGTGGCCGCCGCCGACGCCGAGCGCCGCCGGGTCGAACGCGACATCCACGATGGTGCTCAGCAGCGCCTGGTCGGCCTCGCTCTGCATCTCCAGGCCGCCCGGCGAAACACCTCGTCCGCTCCCGACGACGACCTGCTGGGCTTCACTGTCCAACAGCTCCAGCTCGCCGTCGAGGAGCTACGCGAACTGGCGCAAGGGATCCTCCCCTCCACCTTGGCCACCGGCGGTCTGCGGGTGGCGCTGGCCGACCTGGCGCTCCGGTCCCGCTCTCCCGTCGAGGTCGACGTCGACACCGAAGGCGCGGCGCTCGGCGAGCCCGTCCTCGCCGCCGCCTGGTTCGTTGTCTGCGAGGCCCTGGCGAACGCCGCCAAGCACGCCACCGGCGCCCCGGTTCACGTGCAGGCGACCGCGTCCGCCAACCGGTTGGTGGTCGAGGTCAGCGACGACGGACCGGGCGGCGCCGACATTGGCGGCTCGGGGCTGCGCGGCCTCGCGGACCGCGTCAACGCGCTGCGGGGCACGTTCGATGTCGCCTCGCCGCGGGGCCGCGGGACGACCGTTCGGGCCGTGATCCCGTGCGGGTGATCGTCGCCGAAGACGGCGTCCTGCTCCGGGAAGGGCTGGTGCGGATCCTTTCCGACGATGGCTGGGACGTGGCCGCCGCCGTCGACAGCGGCCCCGTGCTCGTCGAGGCCGCCATCCGCCTTGACCCCGACGTGATCGTCACCGACGTGCGTATGCCCCCGAGCCACACCGACGAGGGCATCGCCGCCGCCCGCCAGCTGCGCGCCCGTCGAGCGGGCACGCCCGTCGTGCTGCTGTCCCAGCACCTCGAAGTGGCCCGGGCCCTGGATCTGTTCCAAGACGATCCCGACGGTCTCGGCTACCTCCTCAAGGACCGCGTGCTCGACATCGACGCCTTCCTCCAGGCCGTGCGCCGGGTGGCCGGCGGGGGAAGTGCGGTGGACCCCGAGGTGGTGCGGATCCTCGTCGGCGGAGGCCGACATCAGAACGGGCCTCTGGGTTCCCTGAGCCAACGTGAGAACGAAGTGCTCAGCCTGATGGCCGAGGGTCTCTCCAACAGTGGCATCGGAGAGCGGCTCTACCTCGGCCTGCGCACCATCGAGACCCACATCGCCACGATCTTCACCAAGCTTGGGCTGGCCATTGCGCCCGACGAACACCGCCGCGTGCGCGCCGTCCTCGCCTACCTCAACGGCAAAGCCTGACTCTGCCGTGGTCACGCCGTGGTCACGAAAATCTCCCCAGCCCGACTCAGCGAAGGTGCTGGTAGAGGCGGTTTCCGAGTCCGGAGACCGCCTCTCTTACGCGCCGACCCGGCCCATTTCCTCACCCATTCCTAACCCGGCGACTGTCCTCATCTGAGCCGGACGTGATCACGGACTGGATCGACAAGATGCTCGCTGATGAGGATTACCACGACACCACGGCCAAGCTGCTGTCGCTCGAAGCTGATGAACGACATGTCTTCCTGATGTCGGGCGACCGCACCCCGTTCGGTGCCGACGAGCGCCTCCGGAGGCCCTTCTGTTGGGCTTCCCATGCCGACATTGTGCCGTGCATGCCGTCGAACACCAGCCAGGTATCACCCGGCCCGAAAGCCCGCAGCACCAACTCTCCATGCTTCGTCGTGGCCACCAGCAGCCTGTCACAGTCAACGACCGGCGGCCCGGTCGTAGACCCTGACCCCAAACGGCATTCGTGGCCTCCGCCGGGCTGGTCGAGCGCCAGCGGCCCCAGCGCTTCGGGCGGCATCACCGGCACGGCTTTCCGGTCAGCTGCTCCAGCGCCCCCTGCACTTGCGTCCATCCGGGCGGCGTGGCATTCGACCCGCTGGTACTGACAGACCGGCCGTCGTGCTCCAGGTGCAGCGCCCAGGTGGTGCCGTCGAGCACGGCCTGGTCGTCGTACCGCTCGCCCC
>JAUZEX010000700.1 GCA_030838815.1 Actinomycetota bacterium | reverse complement strand
CTCCAGCCCCTCGACCCGCTCGACACCGCCGACATCTACGAACTCATCGTCGAACGCCACCGAGCCGCCTCCACCGTCGTCACCTCGAACCGAGAACCGATCGAGTGGATCGGCCAGATGGCCGACGCCCTCCTCGCCCAGAGCGCCATCGACCGACTCCAGTCCGCGGCCTACGAACTCATCCTCGACGGCGAGTCCTACCGCCGCCGCCAAAAACCCGGCCTCGACGTCGGCGGCACCACCCCCTGTACCCGCCGCCGACGACCACGCCCTTGACCCCAGGCCACAAGCCCGCCATCATCACCCCGCCGACGCAGGAGACCCCGGCCCAGTGGTCCCATCACACTGGCCGAAGGACGGTCCCATCACGCTGGCCAGCGACAACGCTCACCGCATCCTCCACCGCGACATGCGAACCAACACCGCCCGTCGCCCGCAAGCCCTGACGGAGGAGCAACACCTCGGCTGACATGCGATACACGTCATAAGCGTTGGCGAAACGCCCCCTCCCAGTCCTCGCCTGCCGCCGCCGCCCGAGCTGTCGCCAGCCGCTTTGCCGCTCGCTCCAGGAGCGCGTTGCAGGCCTCTTCCACGTCAGCCGCCACCGACTCCAAGCGGCCCCGTTCGAGCAGAAAGGCGATCACCTTCTCCCCGGCACTCCAGCGCACCCCGCGACCGTACCGGCGGAGCGAGATTCGGAGGCGGATGGCCACGAATCCGAAACCCTGGAATCCCAGCCTCCTGCCACTCCACGTGGCTGCAGGGGAATCCCGGTCAGCCAAGCCCGCGGATACGCCGGCGAGCACCACCGCTGGCTCGGCGCCGCCGGGGCACACGGGACCCCGCAGATCCAGATCCACGGCCGCCTGACGACCGTCCGGCGGGTGGTCTGGGAACAGACCCACGGTCCCCTGCCGGCCGGCACCACCGTCGCAGCCTGCGCCGACGAACCGCGCTGCGTCCGGCTGGACCATCTGTCCCTCGGACGCAAGCACCGCGCCTCGTCCCGTCCCGAGGTACCGGACCGTCGCCGACACGCCCCGCGGGGATCAGGGACGATGCGCCAACTCCGACCCCGCGTCTGGGAACTCTCCATCAGCGCAGCCGGAATCCGCCACTACCGAACCGTTCGAGGCGGCGAGCAGGACGCCACCTTCTCGCTGGCCGGCTTCGCGGCGGAGATCACTGTGAATGCGCCATTGGGTGCGATGATTCCTGCGTTGTTGAGCATCACGTCCAAGTGGTCGTGACGGGCCATGGCCACATCGACGAGCCGGTCGACCGCCGCCGGGTCACGGACATCGGCGGGTGCGACGACGACCTCCGTGGCACTCGACTGCAGCGACGCCGCGGTGGTCTCCGAGGGGCCGGGGTCGTCGTCGCAGAGGACCAGCCCGGTGGCGCCCTCGGCGATGAACCGCTCGGCGAGCGCCCGTCCCAGCAGGCCACCGGCACCGGTGAGAACGGCGGCCTTTCCATCGAGCTTCACGACGGTCCGTCCCTCCGAGCCGTCACGTGAGCACGAGTTGCCGGACCTCGTCCACGATCCGGTCCGCCGCCGGCAGCCACAACCGTTCGAGGTTCGGCGCGTAGGGAGCGGGCATGAAGGGGGCGCCGATCCGGCGGATCGGAGCGTCGAGGCTCCAGAACCCCGGCCCCGCCGCCAGGGCGGCAAGTTCGGCCCCGACCCCGAAGTCGGTCACCGCCTCATGGGCGACGGCCATCCGAGCCGTCTTCCTCACCGAGGCGAGGACCGTCTCGCGATCCAGGGGAGCGATCGTCCGCAGGTCGATCACTTCGACGTCGATCCCTTCCAGGGACAGGATCTCGGCCGCCTCGAGGCACTCGAAGACCATTCGCGACCACGAGACGATGGTGACATCGGCTCCCTCGCGGACCACCTTCGCCTTGCCGATGGGGACAAGGTGGTCGGGCGGCGGCATCACGCCCTTCTTCTCGTAAAGCAGGCGATGCTCGATGAAGACCACCGGGTTCGGATCCCGGATGGACGCCCGCAGGAGACCGTAGGTGTCGGCCAGAGACGACGGCATGACGACGGTGAGCCCGGGGATGTGGGCCAGAAGGGCTTCGAGGCTCTGGGAATGCTGGCTGCCGGAGGACCGCCCGGCACCGAATTGGGTGCGCACCACAAGAGGGATCCGGGCCGCCCCGCCGGTCATGAACCGAAGCTTCGCCGCCTGGTTCAGGAGCTGGTCGAAACACACGCCCAGGAAGTCGAGGTACATCAGCTCGACGACCGGTCGGAGACCGGCCATGGCCGCGCCGACGCCGGCCCCGATGACGGCCGTCTCGGAGATGGGGGTGTCCCGCAGCCGGTCGGGCCACCGGTCGTGCAGTCCCCGGGTGATCCCGAAGACGTTGCCGCCCGCGCCGGCGTCCACCCCGAAGACGACGACGGTGGGGTCATGCTCGAGTTCGTACTCGAGCGCCGCCCGGATCGCCTGGGAGACGCGACGCTCCTCCCCGCCCCCGGACAGCAGCTCCGGTTCGGCGACCGGGACGCGTTCGGCGACGACAAAGTCGAACAGCGATGCCTCGTCGGGCGGTGACGCCTTCCGAGCCGCCACCTCTGCCTCCTGGACCTCCAGGGCCACGTCGTCCTCGACGGCGTCGAGTCGGCCTCCCTCGACTCCCAGGCTCTCCAGTTGCCGGCGCGTCAAAGCCAGCGGTTCGGAGCCCGCCCAGCGCCGGTCGAGTTCGGCTTCCCGGTAACGCTGCGGGTCGCCCTCGTAGTGGCCCCGCAGGCGGTGTGTCTCGGCCTCCACGAACACCGGGCCGGCCTCGCCCGTGCGGATGCGCTCCACCAGGTCGGACATGAGCGCCGTGACCTCTTCGACGTCGTTGCCGGCGACGTGGTGATAGGGGAGCCCATATCCGGCCGCCCGCCGCTCGAAGGACACCGGGTGCTGGCGCTCGGCCAGGCTGAACTCGGCATAGTGGTTGTTCTCACAGCAGAAGACGACCGGCAAGCGCCAGAGGGAGGCGAGGTTGGCGGCCTCGTGGAAGGCGCCCTGGGCGACAGCGCCGTCGCCGAAGAAGGCCACCACGACGTTCCCGCCGCCGCGCAGTGCGCAGGCGAGAGCGGCGCCGGTAGCGATCGGGAGGCCGGCCGCCACGATGCCGTTGGCACCGAGAATCCCCAACGCCGGATCGGCGAGATGCATGGAGCCGCCCCGGCCGCGGCAGGCGCCGTCGTCCCGGCCCATCAATTCGGCGAAGGCCCGCCGCACGTCAAGGCCCTTGGCCAACACGTGGCCGTGACCCCGATGCGTCGAGGTGATGTGGTCGGACGGGCGGAGGGCCCAGGTCGCCCCGACGGCGGTCGCTTCCTGGCCGACCGAGAGGTGGACGAATCCGGGGATCTCCCCGTCGCGGTACAGCTCCGAGACGCGCTCCTCGAACCGCCGGATGCGGACCATCCGCCGGTACCGCTCCAGACGCTCCTCGAGCGGGCTCAATAGCTTCGAGGCATCCCGAGGCAGTGCATGGCGAGGTAGTTGAGGATCATCTCCTCGGACACCGGCGCGAACCGGAACAGCCGGGCGTCGCGCCACAGGCGCTCGACGTGGGAATCCTTGGCGAAGCCCATACCGCCCATGGTCTGCATCGCCCGGTCAATGGCCGCGCTGGCCGCCTGGGACCCGACGAGCTTGGCGATGTTGGCCTCGCGGCCGTAGGCTCCCCCGGCGTCGTGCAGGGCGGCGGCCTGGAGGTTCATGAGCCGGGCACATTCCAGCTCGGCATAGGCCTGGGCCAACGGGAACTGAATGCCCTGGTAGGCGCCGATCGGCGTGGTCCCGAACACGCGCCGTTCACCGGCATAGTCGGCCGCCAGCCGGAGCGCCAGCCGGCCGGCGCCAACGAGCGCCGCAGTCGTCACGATGCGCTCGGTGTTGAGGACGTCGAGCAGCTCCGGCCATCCGCCGTCGGGGGTGCCCACCAGCTCGTCCGGGCGCACGCGGACGTCGTCGAAGGAAACACTGCTGGCGGCGAGTGTGTTCGTCCCCACCTTGTCGATCGTCTCGTGAGCCACGCCGTCGCGGGGAAGGTCGATGAGGAACATCGAAATCCCGTCTGCTCGGCGGCGAACCTCCTTTAACGGCCGGGTACGGGCCACCACCAACATCTTGTCGGCGTCGGGCACGGCGGTGATCCAGATCTTGCTGCCCCGGAGGATCCAACCGTCGCCGTCCAGGCGGGCAGTGGTGCGCATCTCGAGGGTGTTCGTCCCGGCGTCCGGCTCCGTGAGCGCCATGCAGCAGATGACGTCTCCCCGGATCAGCCCGGGCAGTACGGCCGATTTCATGGCCTCATGGCCGTACCGGGCGACCGCCACCCCGCCGAAGATGGGGTTGATCATGAAGAGCTGCCCGACGGTCGCTCCGGCACCGGCAGCCGCCAGCTCCTCGACGATCAGGGCCATCTCCACCATGCCGCACCCGGCGCCGCCGTACTCTTCGGGGAGGGCGACGCCAGCAAGTCCGGCCCGGCAGATCTCGGTCCATGCCTCGTGCGGGTAGGAGCCGCGCCGGTCCTGCTCCCGCCAGTAGTCGAGACCGAACCGCTCCCCCACCTTGCGGGCCAGGCCGACCATCATCTCCTGTTCGTCGGTGAGGGTCATCGCCGCGCCGTCAACTCATGATCCCGTGAACTGGGGCGGGCGACGCTCCAGGAACGCGCTGCAGCCTTCGTGGGCGTCAGCGCTGTCGAGGACGAGCCCGATCATCGCCTGTTCGAAGGCCAGCGCGGCGCTCGGCGGCATCTCCGCCCCCTCAGCCAGCGTGCGTTTGAGCATCGACAGGACCAGCGGGGATCGTTGGGCGATCCGTTCGGCGACTTCCCGGGCGGCGGCCACGACGTCCTCGTCGGACACGACGCGGTTGGCGAGCCCGATCGCCACCGCCTCCTCGGCCGAGATGGCATCGCCGGTCATCATGAGCTCCTTGGCTCGGCAGAGCGGGATCTGGCGGATGAGCCGCTGGGTCCCTCCGGCGCCCGGGAAGAGCCCGAGGGTGATCTCCGGCACTCCGAGCTTGGCGCTCGTGCCGAGGATGCGGATGTCGAGGGCGAGGAGCAGCTCCACTCCCCCGCCGAGGGCATAACCCCGGACCGCCCCCACGGTCGGCTTCGGGCACCGTTCGACGCGACGGAAGACCCGGTGGATCACCTCGGCGAATTCTCGGTAGTGGGCCAGGCCCTGGCGCGAGTTCAGATCGCCGATGTCGCCCCCGGCGACGAAGGCCCGATCGCCGGCCCCGGTGACGACGATCGCCCGTACCCCGTCGTCGCCCTCGAGGGCGGCGAAGGCCGTTTCGAGTTCGAGGAGGGTCGGAATGTCGAGGGCGTTGCGGACTTCGGGGCGGTCGATGGTGACGACGGCCACCGCTCCCCGGTCGATCTGGATCACAGCCGGACCCTGTCACAACTCTGGACATGTGTCCAGCTTTTTAGGGTCCCGTCCGACGGGGTTGGCGGCAGACCGGACAGTCCCGGGCGTGATCGGCGCGCCGGCGCCGGGGAGGGGCCTCGAGGCCGCAGATGCGCCCGACGTCGGCCAGCAGGTCTTCCACGGGAACCCCAGAGGAGCTCAACTCCAGCACTGCTCCCAGGAGATACCTGACGAGCACCACGACGCGGTCGCCCTTGTCGGGATCGATCGCCAGGAGCCGTCTCTCGAACATCCGCCGGATCGCCTCGACGGACGAGGCGACCCCTTGCTGGTCCTCGTGTCGGACCGCCCACGAGGTGTACTCGAACCACAGGAGGCCCAGCCGGCGGTGGACCTTGAATCCCTCGAGGTAGGACCGGACCGCTCTCCAGAACGCCTCAGCCGGCTGCGTCTCCCCATCGGCCACGGCGTCGATGGCCGACACGTATTCGTCGGTCAACTGGAGGTAGGCGGCGTCGACGATCTCCCGCACGTCGGCGAAGTAGTAGTGAACGGTCCCTTTGCTGAACGGCGTCGCAGAGGCGATCGACCGAACGGTGCATCCGGCGATGCCGTCCCGTCTCATCGTCTCCACCGCCGCGGCCACGATCAGCGCCCGCCGAGCCAGCTGCTTGGGACTCCAGGGGTCGCTCCGGTTCACCGGGTCACCATCCTAGAGGCCGACGAGGGGACAGAATTGTGTTCCCCTGCCTTGGCGCCCCGGGTGCCCTTTGCTAACTTTCCAGTAGTTAAGTAGCCGCGTGCGGTATCCGGCGTTGCAGGGGGTTTGGATGAGGTCTTCCGTGACACGTCTCAACGCAGTCCACGACCGCGTGAAGGGCCTCGACTGGAGCCCTACGTATCACCAGACGGCGTACCCGAGGCCGACGAAGTACAAGATCCCGAAGCACACCAAGGACCCGTTCAAGCACCTGATCCGGCAGTACTCCTCCATGGAGGAGGAGAAGGACGACCGGATGTACGGCTCGATCGCCGACGTCATCAACCGGGTCGGGCAGCCGGACCGGGCGGACCGGGGTTGGATCGAGACGCTCAAGTTCATGCTGCCGATCCTGACGCAGCTGGAGCTCGGCGCGATGCAGGGCGCCCGGGTGTGCATGGATTCCCTCGACAACCCCGAGCTCAAATCCGGCTACATGGCCCAGGTGATGGACGAGGTCCGTCACTTCAACCAGCAGACGTACCTCCAGCGCTACTGGGCGAAGCACTGGGAGGACCCGGAGGCGTTCGCTCGGGCCTTCGAGCTGCGGGACCGGGACCTCCCGATCTTCGGCCCCATGCACGCCTTCACCGAGGGCCTCTGGAACGAAGACCCGATGACCATCGCCATCTCCTTCCAGGCCATGGCGGAGACCGCCTACACGAACCCCATCTTCATCGCCGTTACCGAACTTGCCGCCGCCAACGCCGACCACGTCACACCCACGGTGTTCCTCAGCATTCAATCCGACGAGGCCCGCCACATGGCCAACGGCTACGCCGGCCTGGCCGCCGTGCTGTCCGAGCCCGACAACCTGCCGATGCTCCAGCCGGAGGTCGACGGCTCCTTCCTGCAGTTCAGCGTGCTGCTGAACGGGTACTTCGGGGTCCTCTACGACTACATGCCGACGAACCGGGCTCGCTCCTACGCAGAGATCTGGGACGAGTGGGTCTGGGAGAACTTCGTCGGTGCCTACATGGGCCGGCTGCAGCCGTTCGGCCTCGAGCCGCCGGCCTCGGCGGAGTTCGCCCGCGATCACAGCCGCTTGGCGGGCCACGCCTCGGCCGTCTTCTACTTCGGCGCCTGGCCCCTGGCCATCAATCGGTTCGATCCGTTGGGCCCCCGGGACTTCGAGTGGCTCGAAGAGAAGTACCCCGGTTGGTACTCGACCTATGGGAAGTTCTGGGAGCAGTACAAGGAGGCCAGCGACCCGGCCAGCGGGGCGACGCCGTTCGGCCTCCTCCCGGGCGGCAAACTGCCGCCCATCTGCCAGGTCTGCAACTCCCCCTGTTACCTGCCCGATCCCTACGAGGGGGAGGCGTCGTTCGAACAGCTGGACGGCGAGTGGTACTCGTTCTGCTCGATCTTCTGCCAGATGGCCTTCCAGATGTTCCCGGAGAAGTTCCCCCGGAAGCCCTTCTACACACGCTACGACGGCTGGAGCCTCTCGGAGTTCATCATCAAGCAGGGGCTGCTGCGGGCCGACGGAAAGACCTTGCTGGGGCAGCCCCACCTCGAGTCCGACCGTCTCTGGACCATCGACGACATCCGCCGGCACGACGTCGCCATCGAGAACCCGGCCCGCGTCTACGGCGAGTCGCAGAATGGAGGGTCGGCGCGATGAGCGAGAAGGGTCCCTTCGACGGCCCCCGCGACTTCTTCTACATCACCCCGATGGGGCGGAGGCTCTCGGAGTACGAGGCGCTCAATCAGTACATCCTGCCGCTGGAGACGTCGATGGACCATCCCGTCGCCAAGCGGGCGGGGTGGCCGGCCGACAGCACCGCCCTCCGGTCGGAGAACTGGTACGCCTTCCGGGACCCCGCGCAGCGCTGGCAACGGCCCTACATCAAGCGCCAGGCCGAACAGGAACGAGGCCTGGAGCGGGCCCTGGCCTCCGCCCGCGACGCCGGTCGGCTGAGCCGGATGCCGGCGGAATGGGCCGAGGGCGTGATCGGCGATGTCTACGTCCCCGCCGCCTTCTTCGAGCGAGGCCTCTCCCGGGCGCTGATGCACGCGGCGGGAATCGCGCTGTCGGACATGGTGATGCTGACGTTGATCCTCAACTCCTCGGACAAGGAGCGGCACGCCCAGGACATCGTCTTCTACCACTACGACCTTGCCGAGGCCGGGGTGCCGGTCGGCGCCGACGTCCGCCTTTCGCGTTGGCTCGAAGACCCGGCCCTCCAGGGCCTCCGGGCGCTGGTCGAGCACATCAACGCCACATCGGACTGGGCCGAGGTGGCGCTCGTCGTCAACCTCCTGGTGGAACCACTCCTCAGCCGGTTCCTCTTCAACGAGTTGCTCTGGCAGGCGGCCGCTGCCCATCGCGACGTGACCACGCCGGCGATCCTGGGCGAGGCCGAGAACGACCGGCAGCTAAACATCGCCGCCATGGTGTCGTTCGCCAGCCTGGTCCTCGACGACGAGACCCACGGGGAGCACAACCGGGGACTTGTCGAAGGATGGCTCACGAGCTGGTACCCGGAGATCGTCGCCGCTATGGAGACCCTGGCCCCGGTGGCCGAGCGGGTCGGCGTCGACACCGGCGAGGCCCGCTCAACGGTGGAAGCGGCCTGGCGTTCCCTGCTGGCCGGATCCAGCTTGGGCGTCCCGGCGGGGGTGAACTGAGATGGCTGTCGAACACGGGGCGGACTTCGTTCGGGTCGCACTCATGAAGAGCACCGAAGGGGACGCCATCGTCGCCCTGATGCGCCGTTCCGGTCACCCCGTCACCATTACCGACCGGGGCGCCTATTGGATGCTGGAGGCCCCTGACGAGATCGCCGTGGACGTCGAGGAGCTGTCCGACGAGGTCGGCGAGGACGTGTCGGTCGAGGACATCCTGGTGACGTTCACTTCGTATGCGGGACGGGCGGAGGTGGACGGCGACATCGTGCGGGTCACGTCCCGCTTCCTCCAGCTCGACGACGCGGAGCCCGGCGCTACCGGAAGCTGACGCCCGACCGGCGCGACTCCCGCCGGAGGAACCGCTCAGCGTTGGCGTAGCGGACCTGCTCGTCGACCTCGACGCCCAGTCCCAGGGCGTCGAGGAGGCCCCATGCCCCCTGCAGCGCGGCGGTGTCGCACACGTACTGGTCGGAGCCGTAGAGCACCCGTCCGGCAAAGCGGGTGACGAACTCGTGATAGGCCGGCAACCGCTCGTACATGCTCTGGTGCAGCTCGATCCCCGACATGTCGGTCACCAGCCAGGGCAGCTCCTCAAGCACCTCGGCGCATAGCCGCCGGCTGTACCCGAAGTGGCAGAGGCACAACGCCACGTCGGAGTAGGGCCGGACCAGGTCCACGAAGGCCGGCCCGGCGTCCCGGAGGTCCACGTGGACGACAGCGGGAATCTCCCGTTCCCGGGCCTCGGCCAGCAGGGCGGCCGTGAAGGCGTCGAACCGCGCCTGGTCCCAATCCGTCACCCCGAAGTGCCGGACCATGGGATCGTCCGGCCCCAGCGCGAAGTAGTGGAGCTTGATCCCGGCCACGACGCCGTCGAGTTCGTCGAGCACGGCCCTCACAGGTCCGATGCCGCCGCCCCGCGCCACTTCCGGAAAGTACGTGTGGAAGGCCAGGTAGGGGGCCACGAGATCGCGACGGGGGCCGAGGGCGTCGAGCAGCTTCAGGCCGAACGACAGCTCGAAGTCGTCGGAACGGGCGGCGACGTCGCGGGCCACCTCCGGGAACAGGGCGGCGATCTCCTCCTGTGATCGCCCGAAGGCCGGCGCCATGATCACCATCAACCGCTCGAGGCCATGGTCGGCCAATCGGAGGAGGTCGCCGGCCACGTCGGCCGCCGGACGGCTCCCCGACACGCAGTGGCTGTGGATGTCGATGATCTTCACGTCCGGATACCGTCTCCCCGGGCTTCGGCCACTGCCCGCCAGACCCGCTCGGGCGTCAGCGGCATCGCCAGGTCCCGCACTCCCAGCGGCGCCAGCGCGTCGAGCACGGCGTTGACCACGGCCGGGGTCATCCCCACCGCCCCCGCCTCGCCGATGCCCTTTGCCCCCAGCGGGTTGAGAGGCGACGGAGTCTCGACGGTCATCGTCTCGATGGGCGGCACCTCACAGGCCGACGGCACCAGATAGTCCAGCAACGTCGTCGTCAGCGGCTGGCCCTCCGGGGTGTATTGGACCTCCTCCCAGAGGGCCTGGGCCAGACCCTGGGCGACGCCGCCGTGGACCTGGCCCTCCACGATCAAGGGGTTGAGAATCGTGCCGCAGTCGTCCACCGCCACCACCCGCACCGGCGTCACCAGGCCGGTTTCGGTGTCCACCTCGACCACCACGCCGTGCGCGCCCCCAGGGTACGTCCAGTTGTCCTGGTCGAAGAAGAAGGCGGTGCGCAGCGACTCCTCGTCGACTGCCGCCGCCCGAAGGTCGGCGAACGGGACGCTGATCGCCGGCGCGCCCCGGACGTGGGCGGCGCCGCCGGCCAACTCGATGTCACCCGGCGCCGCCTCCAGCAGATCGGCGGCCAGACTCCGGAGACGCTCGACCATGAGCTCGGAGGCCCGGAACACGGCCGAACCGCCGAACTGGGCGGAACGGCTCCCGGTCGTGCCGCCCCCCTGGGGGACGAGCCGGGTATCCCCGTGGACCACGTCGACCGACTCCACGTCGACGCCGAGGAGGGAGGCGGCGATCTGGGCCCATACCGTCCGGTGGCCCTGGCCGTGGGGAGACGTGCCGGTGCGCACCTCGACCCGGCCGCCCTCGATGATCTCCACGACGGCGTCCTCACCGAGACCCAGCGAGCCGGAGATCTCCACGTAAGTGGCGATGCCCACGCCGAGCAGCGGGCCACCGCGCTCCAACCGTTGCGCCTGGTCCTTGCGAAGCGTTTCGAGGTCCAGCGCGCCGACGAGGGCGTCGAGCACCGCCTCGTAGTCACCGCTGTCGTACGTCATCTCCGTGGCGGTGGTGTAGGGGAACTCGTCCGGGCGGATGAAGTTCCGCCGGCGCACCTCCACCGGGTCCAGGGCCAGGCGTCGGGCCACCTCGTCGACGGCCCGCTCGATGGAGAAGGCCGCCTCGGGGCGACCGGCACCGCGGAACGGCCCGACGGGGGTGGTGTTGGTGACGACCACCCGGCCGCGGAGGTGCACCCGCGGGATGCGGTAACACCCCGGCGCCATCTGGGCGGTGACCGAGACCAGCCGTGCGGCCAGGCTGGGGTAGGCCCCGGCGTCACCGAGGACATCGCCGGCGATGGCCACGAGCGTTCCGTCGCTCTTGGCTCCGACGCGCCAGCGGTGGACCTGGGCCCGGCCGTGCTGCGTGGCCACCATGTGCTCGCTGCGGGTCTCGCACCATTTCACCGGCCGCCCGAGCAATCGAGCCAGCATGACGAGCACGACCTCTTCGGGATGCAGCATGGCTTTTGGCCCGAACCCCCCGCCGACCTCGGGGGCGATGACCCGCAACTCGTCGTCGTCTAGCCCGAGGAGGGCGATCACGTCGTCGCGCACTTTGTGGGGGTGCTGGCTCGTCAGCCAGAGTGTGAGTTCACCGGTCTCCGGATGGGCCCCGACCACCACCGCCCTGGGCTCCATCGGCACGGAAGCCACCCGGTGGTTGACGTTCTCCACGTCGACGATGACGTCTGCCTCGTCGAAGAAGCCGTCGGGCACGGGGTCCGAGTTCTCGTCGACGATCACATTGGTCCCGAGGTCCGGGAACAGCGTCGGTGCGTCATCCCGCATCGCCGCCGACGGATCGACCACGGCCGGGAGCGGGTCGTAGGTCACGACGACCGCCTCGGCGGCATCCACCGCCGCGGCACGACTCTCGGCCACCACCGCCGCCACCGGCTCACCCACGTAGCGAACCCGGTGGCGGGCCAGAACCGGCTGTTCCAGACCCGGGAGCGGCAGATACCCGGCCCCGGTGGGTATGGCGGGCGGCGGGTCGAGGTCTTCGGCGGTCCACACGCCGACCACCCCCGGAACCTGTCGTGCATCGTCGGTGTCGACGGCGAGGACCAGCGCGTGGGCCTCGTTGCTGCGGACGAAGACGACGTGGAGCTGACCCGGCAGCACCAGGTCGTCCGTCCAGAGGCCGGCTCCCAGCAGCAGCGGCGCGTCCTCGACCCGAAGGATCGGCTTTCCGAGCACCTACGCAACCCCCTCGGCGGACTCCGACCAGCGGGCCGTCACGAGGACGAACTCGTCCTCGTCCGTCCCGTGGCGGGCCAGGTCCGAGCGGTGGGCGGCGGCCAGGGTCCGCAGGTCGGGCACCGTCCGCCACTCCTCGTCGCTGACGGCGGCCAGCACGTCGCACACTCCGGGGACGCAGTCCGACGCCTCCCATACCCGGTGGCGGATCAGCTCCCGCTCTCCAGTCACTCCGGTCGCCACCAGGTGTTGCCGACGTGCCGGCTGAGGATCTGCTCCAGTTCCTCGACGTCGCAGCCCGCCGATTCGCAGAAGGGCCGGGCCGCCTCCCGCAGTTCCGCGAGGCCGGGAGCGGCATCCCACAACGCGTCGGGCATGGCCTGGAGCGCCTCGACCACTTCGGGGACGACGTCGGGAGAGTCCCACACCTTCTGGATGGCCAACTGCCGGCTGATCTGCATCTCGCTCCTCGTTGCCGTCAGCGGCGGTTGTCGGTCCACCGGGCGGGCTTGAAGGCGAAGCCCGGCAGCGGCTCCGGGGCCTCCTCGACCGTCGGGGTCACGAACGTCGTCGCCTTCACCTCGTGGCGGAGTCCCTCCAGGAATCGGGCCCGTTGTTCAGAGGCGGTGTCCGGCTTGAAGTCCACGACGATGCGCATGACCTCCCGGGACCGAGCGGCGTCGACCTCGACGTAACCCCGGTACTCGTGCACCTCCGGGTGCATCATGACGATGTCGTCCATCATCGACGGCCAGATATTGATCCCCTTGATCTTCATCATGTCGTCCCAGCGGGCGATCGTGCCGACGCGGTACCCGTTGAAGGGCCGCCCGCAGGTGCAGGCCGTGTGGGGGAGGAACGTCGCCTTGTCGTGCATCCGGAACCGGATCGCCGGCGATGCCTCCCGGTCGAGCGTGGTGAGGAAGATCTCGCAGTCCTCCTCCGGGCCGGCGGGCTCGCCGGTCTCCCGGTTGAGGCACTCGACGATGAAGTGGCTTTCCAGGAAGTGGACCATCCCGCCCCGGTCCCCGACGACCGCCGTGTGCTCGCACGTGGCACCGACCACCGAGGAGGCCTGGGTGCAGCCGTACATCTCGTAGAGCGGTGCGCCCCAGAGGTCCGTCACCTTCTTGATGGTCTCGACCCCCATGAGGGCACCGGACAGGCCCTTGAGCCGGTGGAAGCGCTCCCGGGGCTTGTCGTCGTCGGTGCCGACCATGGACGGCATGGCCATGGTCCCGTAGACGTAGTGCGGCTGGAACCGCTCCATGAGCCGGAAGACGAGTTCCTTGTCCATCCCGAAGAGGTTGAAGGAGACCATCCCCATCTTCTTGGCCGCGTAGTCGGCCGACAGGCCGTTGGCGAAGAAGGCGACCGGCATCGAATAGAAGGCGACGTCGCCCCGTTGGAGGCCCATCCAGTGGTACTGGTAGAGCCACAGCGTGGCCGAGAGTTCGACGTCGGCCTGCGTAAGACCCCAGGCCTCCTGACCCACACCGGTCGTGCCGCTGGTCAGGTGGATCTGGGCGACGCTCTCCGGGGGAACGCCGAGGCGCCGGCCCAGCGGTGGGAAGTCCGACTGGTCGGCTAGGCAGTCGCGCTTCTCGATCGCCGGCACCCTGTGGCGGAAGTCCGCCAGCGTCTGGATGTCGTCCGGGGAAACCCTGGCCTGCGTCCAGAGGTCCCGGTAGAACGGGTTGTGCTCCCAGTTCCGCGCCATGACCCGCCGCAGCTTGCGCAGCTGAAAGGCTTCGAGTTCCTCCCGGGACCACGTCTCGGCTTTGGCGTACGTTCGCCGCGGCACTGCGCTGGCGCTCACAGGAAGTGCCGGTTGTGCTGGTAGGGCGGGAGCTCGAAGCCCAGCCGTTCGAGCATCGGGTTGACGTGGGCCACGAAGTCCTGCCGCAGGTCCTCGTTGGACCGGCGTTTCAGCGACCAGCGCCGATAGGCGAGGTTGCGGGACGACTCCGAACGGCCGAACGTGTCGAGGGCCACGGGGTACCACTTGTCGTACAGCCGCCCCTGCGCCACCTTGTGGGCCGCCGGATCTTTCTGCACGGCCCGCTTGAGATGGAGGTAACCCATGTTCGAGTGGCCCCGCTCGTCTCGCGACACCTGGCCGGCGATCCGGGCCAGGGGCGCATACGACGAGGTCTCCCACTCCGAGATCTGCCAGCACCCTTCGCCGTCGATGAGGAAGTTGAACAGGGACAGGTCGATCCAGTCTTCGATGGCCTGGGCGAAGGGGCTCGTGCCGGGGTCTTCGGCGGTCATCCCCCTGGTGAGCCCGGACGCCTCGAGGATCTGGCCGGGAAGGTCGGGATCGATGGCCGTGTAGAGCTTGGCGAAGAGGTAGCCGTGCCGGATCTCTTCGGCGTAGAAGTTGGCCAGCCGGAGCTTCGCCTCGGCGTCGGGAGCCATCTCCATGCCTACATCCACGAGATGGCGGATGAACCGCTCGTAGGCCAGCGTCGGGGTGAGCACCTCGGCGTGATGGTAGAAGAGCGTGGTCAGGAGCTTCCGGTACTCGGGCGGAAGCTCGTCACCGGCCTCGAACTGCATCGGCTGCGCCGCCAGCTCGAGCTCTTCAGCGATCGGCATGCTCTCCTCCTGATCTCAGTTCACGGCCACGGGCTGGTCGCCCTGCTCGACGTCGTCGCTCCCGCAGGCCGGGCAGGCCGTGAACATCTCGGTGGGGGGCGCACCCCAGATGTGCTCGCACGCCCCGCATTCCCACAGCACCTGGAACACGACTGCCTCTCCGGTTCAATCGGCGGCGTAGAAGCCGTCGGCGTGGATTTGGCGGCCCGGGACCCCTCGGGCCTCGAGGAACATCGACACGTGCTCGCACATCTCGGGAGGCCCGCACACGTAGGCGTCGATGGCGGACTCGTCGCCGAACGACCGCGCCAGGGCGGCGGCCACCCGCCCGACCGGCCCGTCCCAGCCGTCGTCGGGCTCCGGCCGGCTGAGCGTGATGACCGATTCGAAGGAAGCCAAGGCGTTGGCCAGCCGGCGGAGCTCGTCCCCGTACGGCAGGTCGCGGCGGGTGGCCGCGCCGTAGAACAATCTCGCCGGGCGCGCCGGCTCGGTTTCGGCCAGCGTACGGAGGATGCCCAGCAGCGGACCGATGCCCGAGCCGGCGCCCACCAGCGTGACCGGTCGGCCGCTCCGGCGCAGATGCATCTCCCCGAACGGCCCGCGCACCGTCGTGGGCGTGCCCGGCGGGAGCGAGCCGAGCTGGCCGGAGAAGCGTCCACCTTCGATGCGTTTGACCGTCAGTTCGAGACGGTCCCCCACGCCGGCGGCGCTGGCTACGGAGTACGGGCGGGTGACGCCAGGCAACCCTGGCACGGCGACCTCGACGTACTGGCCGGCGATGAAATCGAGCGGCTCGTCCAGCTCGAGCACCACCGACCAGAGGCTCCGGGAGAGCGCCGTGGCCTCGGCGAGGCGGGCGCCGACCAGGCGGGGTACCGGCAACTCCACGTCAACGTCGTCGCCGTCTTCGACCAGCTCGATGAGGCAGTCGCTGCGGGGAAAAGCCTGGCAGAGCAGGGTGACTCCCTCGTCGCGCTCGTCATCGAGCAACGCGTAGGCCGAGATCCCGTGGTCGTCGACCTCACCTTTGACCACCAGGTGTTTGCAGGTCGAGCACTTCCCTCGGCGGCAGCCGTACCGGAGGGGAACGCCATGGCGCAGCGCGGCGTCGAGAAGGCTCTCCTCCCCCTCCGCCGGGAAGGATCGTCCGGTCCTGGCGATGGTGATCCGAAAGCTCATCGCCCGCCCCAGACTTCCCTTCGCACCCTCATATGGTAGCCCCTATTCAACTTACGTGAAAGTTAGTAGAGACGTGGGGCGGAGAAGGGCAAACTGGGGAAGTACCGGTGCCGGCGAGCGCGATGGGGCAAGCTAGACGCGACACGGTGCGGGATCGCACGATGGAGGTGGCGGGTTGGCGGAGTCGGACATCGGGAGGCGCGAGGAGATACTGCGGGTAGCGGCCCGCGTCTTTCGCACCAAGGGCTACCGGACAGCCACCCTGAATGACATCGCCGACGAGTTCGGGTTCACGCGGGCCGCGCTCTACTACTGGTTCAAGAGCAAGGAGGACATCCTCGTCGCGGTGATCGAGAACGCCGGGGCGGAGATGCTGAGCCACATGGAACTGGCCATGCGGCTCCCCGAGCCACCGGCGGAGAAGGTGGCCCGTATCCTCGACTCCCACGCCCGACTCGTCCTCGGCAACGTCAACATCTTCGCCGTCTACCTGGCGGAGACCAAAGCCCTGCCGGCGAAGGTGCGCGACAGATTCGAGGCCGGAGAGCGTCAGTTCGTGGACCAACTGGCCTCGATCATCCAGGAGGGCATCGACCAGGGCGACTTCGACGACGTGCCGGCCAAGATCACCGCGCTCAACCTCGTCGGCATGACCAACTCGGCCGTCCGCTGGTACCGCCGGGGCCGGGGTATGTCGCCCGAGGAGTTCGGCCAGCTGGCGAGCCGCCTCGGGGTCAACGCCCTGCGGCCCCCGCCGAAGGCCGCCGGCCTCAAGGCTGCCAGCCAACATCGGGCCGTCCGAGCGTGACGGTCGACGTCGGCCGGCGATCGGAAAGGTCGATCACGCGGTCCTCGGGCTCGCAGCAGCCGTGGAGCGTCAGTTGGCAGAGGAGCTCGGCCAGGGTGGCCGGCGAAAAGGCTCTGCTCGGCCTGAACCACCGCACCGTGGCCTTCAGCATCCCCGCCAGCGCCCGGGAAAGCACCACCGGGTCGATGTCGTCACGAAAGACGCCCTGCTCCCGCCCGGCGTCGAACGTCTCCTGCAGCAGGGCGACGAACCGGCGGCTGGCGTCGGCGATCCGCTGGCCGACCCGGTCGTCGACGTAGGCCCCGGAGTGGAGGAACACCCAGAAGGCGACCCGCTCCCGGTGGAGATGCTGCACCGTCAGCCGGACCTGGAGCCGGAGCCGCTCCCAGCCGTCGTCCGTGGTGGCGGCTGACCACTTCAGTGTCTCGACCAGGGGGTCGAGGCTCCTGGTGACCACGGCGTCGAGCAGGTCGGCCTTCGAGTCGACGTAGTAATAGAGCGCCGGCTTTGTCACGCCGAGGGCATCGGCCAGATGCTGCAGGGTCGTGCTGTGGTAGCCGCGCTCGTGGAAGACGTCGAGGCTGACCGACAGGAGGTCGTCCCACCGTCCCCGCCTCGACTTGCCCTCCGCCGCCATGTCGACCGGCGCTGGGTTGACCGGCGCCGGGATCGGCGCCGGCTGGCTGGTACGAGGGTCAGAGGCGGTCACGGCGGAGGCGGCACCGGGTCGGCCGATGCCGTTCCGGAACACGTCGACCAGCGTGGCGGCCACCTCGGTGGGGGTGAGCCGGCCGGGTCGGTACCACTCCGCCGGAGAATTCAACATCGCCACCAGGGCGTGAGCGGCCACCAGTTGCCCGTCGGGGACGTCCGGGGGCCGCGGCGGGAGGCGGCTGATGATCTCCATGACCTGCTGGAGGTATTGGCGCTCACCCTCGGTCACGCGAGCCCGCCCGCCCTCGCCGAGCTCCGCCCGCTCCAGCATGCTGACCGAGAACAATGCCCGCCGATCGGCGATCACCGAGACGTGATGTTCGGCGAAATGCCGCAGCCGGATCGACGGGGACTCTTCGTCCGGCGGGGGGATCCCATCCCGTAGCTCGGCTCCGATCGAGAGCGCGATGGCCTCCAGCAGGGCGCCCTTGGAATCGAAGTAGTAGTAGAGCGCGGCCTTCGTGAACCCCAACTCGGCGGCGATGTCGTTCATCGACGTGCGCCGGTAGCCGGACTGCTGGAACAGGCCGGCGGCCGTCTCGATGACGAGGTTGCGGCGGCGCGTCGACCGCGGGGAGCGGTCGGGCGGCTCTTCGCGGCGCGGCCCGCGGTTTAGTGCATCACCCATCCGCCGTCGACGTTCACGATCTGGCCGGTCATGAAGTCGGACAGGCCCGAAGCGAGGAAGACGATGGCGCCCGTGAGGTCTCCCGGCTGCTCGGCCCGCTTGAAGCACTGTGCGCTGACGATCAGGTCCTCGAGCGATTCCGCTCCCGATTCGCGCATGATCTTCACGCTGGCATCGCTCATGGTGAAGCCCGGGGTCACGCAGTTCACGTTGATCCCGAAGTCGCCCAGCTCCCGGGCCAGAGCCCGCGTGAACCCGATGACGCCCGCCTTCGACGTGACGTAGTGCAGTGCGCCCACGATGCCGGCGTGGGCCGTGCCCGACGAGATGTTGATGATCTTTCCGGAGCGCTGCTCGGTCATGTGGGGCGCCACCGCCTTGGCGGCCAGAAACATCCCCTTGACGTTCACGGCCATGACGCGGTCCCAGTCTTCGTCAGTGATGTCCTCCCAGTAGGTGAGCTCCAGATCGCCGTAGAGTGCGGCGTTGTTCACCAGGAAGTCGATGCGCCCGAAGCGCTCGATGGTCTTGGCCACCATCGCCTCGAGCGACTCTGACTTGGTCACGTCGACGGTGACCGCCAGGGCATCGCCTCCCTCGGCTTCGACCTCCTTCGCCGCCGGGCCGGCGTCCTGGATGTCGGCCAGCACCACGCTCGCGCCCTGGGCGGCGACGGCCAGAGCGTAGGCCCTCCCGATGCCCTGCGCCGCCCCGGTGATGATGCCGACCTTGCCTTCGAGAATCATGCGGTCTGGTCCTCCATCTGTTCCTTGTACGTGCGCAGCAGCGCGTCCATCGAAAGGCTGGTGATGGCGGCGATCGATCCTTCGACCTTGAGCTTCTTCCGCAGCATTGCCTGGGTCGGCGACAGCTTCCCGCTCAACATCGACAGCCAATCGGCCTTCAACATCTTCGCCCGCACCTCGAACTTCTCGGGCGTGCCCTCGGAGAAGATGGGGTCGCCGGAGCAGTCGATGTACCAGCTCACGTCACCGTCGATCGTCCCGAAGGCGAAAACCTTCCCGGAGCCGGCCAGCTTCTTCAGCTCGGGTTGGTCGACGACCGCTCCGATGACCTTGACGATGATCGGACGGAATTCCTCGTCATCCATGTGAGGGGTTCTCCTTATGGGTTGATGGACGGGTGGGCGGCGGCTGTGGCGCGGGCTCCTCCGAGGTAGGCGCTTTCCAGAGCGCGCTGGTCCTGCGAGAGCTCCGTCGGCGAACCGTGGGCCTGCACTCGGCCCTTCTCGAGCAAATAGGCGTAGCCGGCGACCTGGAGGGCCCGGCCGACGAACTGCTCGACCAGCAGCACGGCCGTGCCGGAGGCGGCGATGCGGGGGAGCACGGGAAAGAGTTCGTCGAGCACCACGGGGGCCAGGCCGAGTGACAGCTCGTCGATCATGAGCAGCCGGGGCTGCTGGAGGAGGGCCCGACCGATGGCCAGCATCTGTTGCTCCCCCCCGGAGAGGGTGCCGGCCCGCTGGCCCAGGCGTTGGGACAGCCGGGGAAACAGGTCGAACACCTGCTCGAGCTCGGCGGCGTACCGCGACCTGAGCCGGCGCCCACCGAGTTGGAGGTTCTCCCCGACCGTGAGCGTCGCAAAGATGCCCCGACCCTCGGGCACGTGGGCGATGCCCGCCCGGGCGATGGCATCCGCCGGCCGCGAGCCGAGAGGAACGCCATCGAAGCTGACCGTGCCGGCCTTTGCCGCCAGCAGGCCGCTGATGACCTTCAGCGTCGTGGTCTTGCCGACCCCGTTGGCGCCGAGGAGGCTGACGATCTGCCCTTCGTCGACGCTGAGGCTCAATCCATGGAGCACCCTCACGCGGCCGTAGCCGGCGACGACCCCATCGAGCCGGAGGAGGCTCATGCGCCGAGGTACACGTCGATGACGCGCTGGTTGTTCTGGATCTCCGCCGGCGTGCCGGAGGCGATCAGCTGGCCGAAGTCGAGCACGAAGACCTGGTGGGCGACCGGCATCACCAGGTTCATGTCGTGCTCGATGAAGAAGATCGTGATGTGATGCCGGGCCCAGATCGAGCGGAGGAACTCGGCGAAGTCCTCGGTCTCGCCGACGTTCATGCCCGTCGCCGGCTCGTCGAGCAGCAGGATGGCCGGGTCGCTGACCACCGCCCGGGCGACCTCCAGCCGCCGCAGCACGCCGAACGGCAGGTTGCCCACGAGCTCGTTGGCCTGTCGTCCGAGCCCGGCCTCGTCGAGCGCCAGGTAAGCCCGTTCGACCAGTTCTCCCCGCCGATGCCGCGACTTCGGCCGGGACAGGACATCGCCGGCCACGTCGCCCGGACGGTGTTGCTCCAGTGGCACCAGCAGGTTTTCCACCGTCGTCAGCGAGGGGAAGAGCTGCGTGCTCTGGTACGTCCAGCCGAGACCCCTCCGGGCCCGGGCGGTCGAGCTCAGGGCCAGCAAAGATCGCCCGTGGAGAAAAACGTCTCCAGTGTCGGGGGCCACCATGCCGTTGATGAGCCGGAAGAGCGTCGACTTGCCAGCTCCGTTCGGCCCGATCAGGGCGGCCAGTTGGCCCTGCGGGATCCGGAGGCTGACATCGGAGACCGCCTGCACTCCGCCGAAGCGCTTGCCCAGGCCGCGGAGCTCGAGCACGCTGTCGGACGGGGTGGCGTCGAGCTGGGGCTGGCCGGCGGGTCGGGTGGCGGTGGCAGGGACGGCCCCGGCGGAGGGCGGCCGGAGGATGGCGGGGCGGGAACGGGCCCGCAGAGCGCTCCCCACCCACTGAGCGATGCCGCCGCGGCCGGCGATGAGGGCCACGACGAGGCCGGCTCCGGTGAGAAGGAAGGCGAGGTTCGGGTCGAGGTTCGCCTCTCGGAGCAGGGCGGGCCCGAAGGCATACACCACCCCGGCGGCGAGAGCGCCCAGCGGGTGGTACACGCCGCCGACAACGGCGACCACCATGAGGTTGAGGGACACGACGAAGTTGAACGACACGACGCTGAGCGAGCCCAACCCGTAGGCGAAGAGGCTTCCTCCCACCCCGGCCAGGAACCCTCCGATGGCGAAGGCCTCCAGCTTGAGCAGGTCGGGGTTGAGTCCGGCGGCCACCGCCCCCGGTTCGCTGCCCTGAAGAGCGAGGAAGGCCCGGCCGGTCGAGCCCCGGGTGATCCGCCAGACGAAGAGGAGACAGAGGACGAACACGATCGCCGCCACGCCGTACTGGGCCGTGTCGCTCCCGAGGTGGAGCGGCCCGAGCTGCGCCGGCGGCACCGAGGCGCCCGACAGGACGCCGGTGAACCAGCGCCACTGGAACACCAGCCGGTCGGCCACCACCGCCGCGGCCAGGGTGAGGATGCCGAGGCTCACACCGCGCAGTCGCAGGCTCGGCAGGGCGACGATGATGGCCGGCACCATCACGATCAGCCCCGACAGCAGCACCGTCCAGGGAAAGCCGACGTCGGCCTTTTCCAGGTTGAAGGTTGTGTAGGCCCCGATTCCCATGAAGGTGGCCTGGACGAAGGACGGCAGGCCGGCCAGCCCCACGAGTACGACGAAGCTGAGGGCCGTGATGGCGGTGACGAGGGCGGTGGTACCGACGAACGTCCAGTAGCTGTCGACGGCGGCCGGGTACAGGACCATGAGTGCGGCCAGGACGACCAGCGCCGCCCGGGCCCGGGCCCGCCACGTCTCCGGCGAGTCCCGCCGGGCCCGTTCCTGTTCGGCGAGCTCGGCTCGTCGCCGTTCGAGGACCACGCGGCCCCGCGACACGTCGACCAGCGAGCAGGTCCTCGTGGCGCCGAGGATCTCCTTGAGGCCGGCCCGGGTCACGCGATCACCCGCTCCCGTTCCCGGGAGAGCAGGGCGCCGGCGATGAGGGCGAAGGCCAGAAGCTCGCGCAACCCGTTCACCTGCTGGAACTTCCAGATGACGAGGCTTTCGATCACGCCGATCGTCAGGCCGCCGGCCACCACCATCAGCAGGTTCTCGAACCGCCCGATGAGCGCGGCGGCGAAGCCCTTGACCAGGAGGAACACGAGGGCGGCAGCGCTGACTCCGGTGCTCGGCGTGACCATGACCCCGGCGAATCCCGCCAGAGCCCCGGCGATGGCCCACGTCACTTCGTCGTAGCGGCGTACCGGGATCCCGATCAAGGTCGCCGTCGTCCGGTTCTCCGAGATGGCCCGGAGCGAGCGGCCGACACCCGTCCGCTGGACGACGTAGCCCAGGGCGGCGCAGAGGGCGGTGCCCGCGCCCATGATGGCGATCGAGTGGTAGGTGACCACGAGGGAGCCGAAGGTGAGCCCGTCGGCCCCGAAGGCCGCCGGTACGGAGCGGGGCGTGGGACCGAACACCCAAAGGATCCCGGCGATCGTGCAGGTGAGGATGCCCAGGGTGCCCATGGCCATGGTGAGCTCGTCGGAGCCCGTCAGGGCCTGGAGGACGACCCGATAGGCCAGCCAGCCGAGGGCGGCGCAGAGCAGCATCGAAGCCAGCAGGGCCAGGCCGTAGTGCCGGTCACCACCGCTGTAGACGGTGGTGAAGAAGTAGGCACCTGCGGCGGCGAAGCCCCCATGGGCGAAGTTCACCACCCGGCTCTCGCGGTAGATGAGCACCATGCCGACGGCGAACAGCACGTAGATGAAGCCGATGCCGATGCCGACGATCACGAACTGGAGGAACACGCGGCGTCGCTCCTCAGCCGGCCGAGCTGCGCAACGGCTGGGGGGCCGTCCGGGACGGCGGCGGAGCGGCGTTGCGGCCGAGGCGGTCCGCCTCCGACGTCGCGACGCGTTCCCACATCAGGGCGGCGGCCGCCTCTTCGAGCTCCGACGTCAGCCGGCGCATGTGGCCGAAGGCGCGCCAGGCGAAAAAGCCCAGGCAGGCGAAGGCGCCCAGTTGGGCCAGCGTTCCGAAGGCGATGGCGCTGACCACATAGGGGATCTGGCGGAGGACGACGACCTCGGGGCGCACCCGGGTGAGGGACAGGAAGACGCCCAGCATCCCTCCGGCGATGGTCACCACCCCGAGGAAGAGAAGGATCCACAACGGGTCGGCGAAGAGCGCCGCCAGTCGGCTCTTGCGCTCGTCCCGAGCGTCGATGGCTTGTTCGGCTTCGAGCGGTTGGAGCCGGTCATCGTATTCGGCGGCTGACATCGTTCACACCTCCGGTGTCACGGCGAGCGGAGCGGAAGGGGTCATGAAGCCCCACCGGTCAGGGACTCCATCGCCTGCCGGAGGTTGGACGGTGCCAGACCGGCACGGCCGCGGCGGGCGGCGACGACCATGATGGCGAGGATGGCCGCGCTGAACAGCGCCAGCGCGGCGACCCAGGGTGCGTCGCTCCAGCGGACGGCCGTGATCGGTTGGGCTTGAAGGTCGGTGGGACCCGGGGGGGCGGCGGCCGGCGATGTTGCGGCGCTGGACTCGGAGACGCCGGTGCCCAGGCCGTCCGACGTGGCGCCGGCGACGGACGAAAGGCCCGAGGCGCCAACGGTGCCGCCGGACGCCGGCATGGTCGAAGAGGCCGACGGCAGCGCCGACGAGCCGGAGTCTCCAAAGACCGACGGGGCCGAGCCGTCACCCGGGGCCACGGGCGGAATGACGGACGAGGGGTCGGGCTCGAGAACCCCGCCACCGAAGCCGTCGTCGGAGCCGCCTTCGCCCCGGGCGGTGGCGAGGAGGTTTCCGCGGGCGGCGGCGAAGGCCGCTTCGACCGGAACGGCGGCGTTCACGACCCCGCTCATCTCGGGTGTCGGGACGAACTTGACCCGCAGGCCACCGGCCTCGGTGCTCAGGCCGTTCGGACCGGTCGATGTCTTCGGTTCGGCCACGGAAACCTCGAAGATCCCGGCGGATTTGAGGGCGCTGCTGATCTGCTCGTTGAGGGCGGCCACCCCTTCGCCGCCTCCCCGTTGGTCGGCGACGGTCACGCCGGAAGAGCCGATCTCGACCGGGATCCCGTTGACGGTGGCCCCGGTGACCAGGGTTCGGGCTGCCATCTTGGTGCCCGCCTGAGTCCCGTCCGTGGCGCCCTCGATCAGCGAGGTCACGTTCCCCACGGCGAGGGGCCCCATCACGATCTGGTCCAGGGAGACCGTGCCGTGGCCGGCGACCTTCCCGTTCCCGTCGTCGGCCAGGTTGGAGTTCGCCCGGTAGTTCGAGACGGTGAAGTTGGGCGTGACGGCCGACTGCCCGCCGCCCTCGGCCGCCGCCGCCGGAGGATTGGCCCTGGTGGACGCGGCGGAGAACACCTGCTTTGCGTCGACGACGCCCGGGATGCTCTTCGAGGCGTCGGCGAACTGCGCCTTGTCGGCCCCGCCGGGGCTCAAACTCTCCGAAGTCAGCGGGTACGGAACGCCCTTGAATCCCGAGGCCGTGGCCAGGATGCCCACGTCCATCGGCGAGCCGATGGCCCGGGCGGCGGGCGAATCGTCCAGGTGGGAGAAAGCGTGGGCGCCCCAGACCCGCACCACCCCGCTGACCTGTCCGGCGGCCCAGGTGGAGACGTCGATCGAGGCGTCGAGGCGGCTCCAGTGGAACTCCTGCTCGGTGTCGGCCCCAGCCCACCCCCCGCCCACACCGGCGGTCAGGGCGACGGCGGAAGCGGCGACGGCGAGGCGTCTGAATGCTCGTGCAGGCTTCATGCTCAGCCGACAACTCGCTCGAACGGCTTGAGCGTGTTCCACACCTGTTTCTTGGCATCCCATTGCATGACCCGGAGACAGGGATTGGCCTTCTTGGGCCCGGGGCGGAAGTGGAACGGTTCACAGGCGAAGCCCAGGTCGATGTCGAGCTTGTCCAGCTCCCGCCGCAGCGTCGTCCGGTTGAGCTCGGGGCCGGCGGCCCGGGCGGCGGCCTCGAAGATGGCCCATCCCGACCACGCCTCCAGCGGGAAGCGGTCGCTGCCGTCGAGCCCGATGGACTTCGCGAAGGTGAGGAAATCGTTGAGGAGCGGGCTGTTGGCGCCGACCGACGCGTCGAACTCGGACACCGACCAGAAGCCGTCGGCGAAGCTGCCCATGCCCTGGGCGATCGACTTGAAGGCCGACATCGCCGAGAGGAACATCATGCCCTTCGGCGGCCGGTAGTTCTGGGTCTGCGCCGTCTGGACCATCACGGCGTCGTCGAGCGGGTCCATCGCCGAGGCGATCACGTCGGGATTGGCCGCCCGCATCCGGAGGATGTAGGGCGTGTAGTCGGCCTCGAAGAACTTCGGGTCTTCACGGTCGACGACCGTTCCCCCGCAGGCCTGGACGGCCTTGACGATGGAGTCACCACCGAGCTTCGAGGCGGGGAAGTCGGCGATCGACCAGACCCCGACCCGCTTGATGCCGAGCTCGCAGGTGAGGTACTTGCCGATCCGGGCGCCCTGAACGTCGAAGAAGTTCGTCACCGGGTAAAAGTTCGGCATGGAATACGACTCCGGCTGATAGCCCTCCGGAGCGATGTGGGCCACGTTGTGGTCCAGCAGGTACTTGGCCGTGGTCTGGGTCGTGAACGTCGACAGCGTCGAGATGATGGCGGTGACCTTGTCCTGTTCGACGAGCTTCTTCACGACCTCGGCGCCGCGCCCGGGATCGAACCCGTCGTCGTACCAGACGAACCGGACCTTGCGGCCGTTGATGCCACCCGCGGCGTTGGTCCGCTCGACCAACTTGGTGACCATCCGGGCCAGTTCCTTGCTGTTGAAGACCTGCGAGAAGCCGCTGCTGATCGGGAAGATCCCGCCGATGGTGATCGTCGAGGCGGTGACCCCGTCTTCGGGGAAGGCGGGAAGTTGACCTGGTGCGGCCGGGCCCTTGCCCACACCGGGACCCGGGGCGGCACGTCCGGTCGTGGTCGTCGGCCCGACGGTGGCGCTCTTTCCGCCGGCCCCCACACCGCTCGGGGAGGCCGCGGCACCCGTTGCGGCGGTACCGGTGCCCGCCACCACGGACCCCGACGCTCCGGGGTTCGCGCCCGCCGCCGTCCCGGCGCTGCCGCCACCGGCGCCGGCGGCGGAGCCGTCAAGCCCCTGGGAGGCGTCGCTGCCGAGAGCCTGGGCGCCCGGTGCCCCTTGTGTGCCAACGGACGTCAGCGGCGCGGTCGATCCGCACGCCGCGGCCACCAGGGCCAACATTGCCACTGCGCTGTTCCGCAGGAACCCACTCACAGCGATCCCCCCTTGACCCAACTTACTGGACAGAAAGTAAAACTCGCGGCCGATGATGTCAACGGTGAGCGGTTCCAACCGAACGAGTCACGCCCGGGACAGGGAGTCGTCCATGTAATCCGGGTCGAGCAGGCGGATGGCGTCGTGCAGGATGGCCACCACCCGGGGCATGACCTCGTCGAGCAGGGGATCGTCCTCGGCGGCGAGGGCCTTGGCCGTCGCCAGCATTCCGTGCACCGCGTCGATGCGCTGCTGTTCGGTCACGACGGCTCCTCCGGGCGGAGCCGGAGCAGGAACGTCCCCTCGCCGATTCGATTCCCGCCGGCGTCGACGGCGGAGGCCTCGACCTCCACCACGCCTTCACCTCCGTCGTCCCGCCGGACGACGTTTCCCCGAGCGAGGAGCACCGTCCCCGGGAAGAGCGGCGCCGTGACCCGCAGCGTGGCCGAGCGCAGCGCGTCGAGGCCGCCCCATGACGTGACGAGGTCGGTGAGGAGACCGGCCACGATGCCTCCCGAGCCGATCACGTCCGGAAGCCCGGCACCGGTCGCTACGGCCTCTTCGATGTGGACACGGTTGGGATCGTCGGTCGAGACGGAGAACCGGGCGAAGTCCATGCGGGTCAACGGACCGACCCTGCGTTCCGGCAGCTCGTCCCCCACGGTCACCCCGGCCAGAGCCTGATGCATCACTGCGCCCTTTCGATGAACGTCACCCGGGTGCGGCTGACCATGTCGCCCTGGCGGTTGCGGTACTCGGTCTCCAGGACGAGGAAATGACGGAGCGTCCCGTCCTTGCCCACGCGCTCGTAGGCGTCGGCGACGCGGGCCTGGCCCACCAGTGGGTCCTGCTCGGTCACCACCACGCCGTATTCGACCTCCAGCCCGGCGGCCAGGGTCTTTCCGTAGATGATCCCGAGGGTCTCGAGCAGCTCGGCTTCGGTGATGGCGTTGAAGAACAGCGGAAGGCCCCGGGGCAGCGGTCGGGCGGCGTAGCCGGCCGCCCGGGCCACCTCCGTGCTGTAGAAGGCCCGGTCGGGCGATCCGACGACCCGGGCGAAATGGCTCACGGACAGGACCTCCTCCGGGAGGATCTCCCGGGCGGGGAAGGCGTACCCCTTGGTGCCGTCGACTTTCACTTCAGCCCTCCCCGGCGACGGGGGCGAACCGGTAGCCGTCCATCGCCTCGCCGTCCTCGGCCACCCGGACGGGCCCAGCCTCGACCTTGACCACCATGCCGCTGTAGAGCAGGCCGGGGTCGTGGACCCCGGCCAGCTGGCCGAGCACCACGATCCCCTCCGGCAGCTCCACCTCGACGAGCGGGTACCCCTTGGGGAACCCGGCGAACCCGAGATTCACGACCGTGTACGAACGGACGCGGCCCGTCGGCGAGAGCGGTATCCGATCGGTGCTCGCCGCGAAGCAGTCGGGGCAACCATTGATGGGCGGGAAGTGAACCGCCCCGCAGGTCGCACATCGGGATCCGAACAGAAGGCCGGCCTCCGGATCGAAGACGTCGGCGGGAACGACGGTTCTGCTCACATGACCTCCTAAACCGTGAGGACGTGGACGGCGCACACGTTCGATTCGAGCTCGTAGACCGTCCCGCCCATGGTGTGGGCCAGCGCCACCCGGGCTCCTTCGACCTGCCGCCCGCCGGCTTCACCCCGCAACTGCCAGGTGAGCTCCGCCAGCTGGGCACCGCCGGTGGCGCCGAGGGGATGCCCCCGGGAGAGCAGCCCGCCGCCGGGGTTGACCGCCACTCCTCCGCCACCGATCGCCGACTTACCGGTCTCGACGTAGCGGCCCCCCTCACCCGGCTTGCAGAACCCGAGGGCTTCGTAGTGCAGGATCTCGCCCACGGTGAAAGCGTCGTGCATCTCGCAGGTGTCGACGTCGGCCGGGCCTACGCCGGCGCGTTCGTAGGCCTGGCGGGCCGTGAGCGCCGTGATGCTCTCTCCCATCTGGGCCTGGTCGGCGAAGACGCCGGAGCGCATGGCCGAACCGGCAATGCGGACCGTCGGCCGGCCGTTCGCTCCGAGCCGCCGGGCCTGCGCCTCCGACATGAGCACGATGGCGGAGGCGCCGTCGGAGGGAGGGCAGCACTGGAGGAGGGTGAGCGGGTCGCAGACCGGCCGGCTGGCCAGGACCTCCTCGACCGTGACGAGCTTCTGGAACTGGGCCTTGGGGTTCTGGGCGGCATGGCGGCGGTTCTTCACCGCCACCAGCGCCAGCTGCTCGGGCGTCGTCCCGTATTCCGTCATGTGCCGGCGGGCCTTGAGGCCGTACACCGCGGGCCAGACGACACCCATGGAGCCGAAGAGATCGGCTTCATCGGGGCCGAGCGCTCCGGCAATACCGCTCATGGATTCGACGCCCACGCAGAGCACGACTTCGGCCAACCCGGCCCGGACCCAGGCGACGCCCTCGAAGACGGCGGTGCTGGAACTGGCACAGGCATTCTCGACGTTCACGATCGGCAGTCCCACCAGGCCGAGGTCCTTCAAGGCCCGCTGACCGGCCCCTGGCCCGCCGAAGACCGTGCCGCAGAAGGCGCCCTCGACTTCCTTGGGCGCGACGCCGGCGTCGGCCAACGCGGCGCGGGCCGCCTCTTGCACCATCGATGCGGGTGTGCGACCCGGGAACCTCCCGAAGTCGGTCATCCCCACACCGGCCACCACGACTGACTCCATGTCAGGCCCCCTTTGCCCCTTGTTGGTCTGGCTCGCTGTCCATGACGGTCGCCCGGGCGAAGAGGTGATCGCCGACGACGATGCTCAGGTCCGTGCGGCCGGGAGCCCGGAAGAGCGACTCGGCCACGAGGGCGGAGCCGGCGTCGAGGGAGCCGTTGGCCGAGACCTCGATCTTCCGGATCCGGCGGGCGGCGTCCGCACCGGTCACCGCCGCCCGGGCGGCGACCAGCCCCGGAGCGATGAGACGCCAGCAGAGATCGGCCACTGCCGCCGGCTCTGCTCCCCACCGCCAGGAGCCGTCGGGCCGGAGCTGCGAGACGCTCCAGGCCAACGCCCGGCGGCGGGTGGCGTCGATGACCCCGGTGGCGAACACCGGCGCACCCCGCTCGACCGGGGACGGATCCTCGGCGACCGACAATGTCTCCCAGGCCACCAGCTCGCCGGCCGCGGTGGAGAACTCGCCGCTGACAGAACCGTCCTGCTGGACCACGGTGAGGTAGAGGCGCTCCCCCACCACGACCGGGCGGGTGGACCGCCAGGACCGGCGGAGCGGCCCGTCGGCGGGGAGGACGTCGAGCGCCTCGGTGGCGACGGCAATGAGCGACAGCGCCCCCGGAGGGAGCGGGATGTTCCGGTACCCGTCCGCCTCCGCCACCTCGGGATCGTGGTAGTCGGGTTCGTCGACGAAGCAGGACCAGTCCGCCATCCAGGCGCCCGATCGCGTGACGTGGACCGGACGCCGCACCAGGTTCGGTTCCACAGGCACGCCGATCAGGCGATCTTCCTACCGACCATCTCGTCGGGAACGGTCAGTCCCAGGGACTCGAGCTCGGGGCCCACGATCGAGATGAACGACTGGCGGCGCTCCTCGTTGGTCCGCTTCTTCAAGCGGTAGTACACGAAGCGGTGCTGCCGGGCGGTGTTCGACTTGCCGAACATGTCGAGCGACCGCGGCCACCAGACGTCCACTGCTCGCTGGGCCTGTTCCCGGCCTTCGTCGGTCTCGCACAGGCGGCGCAGCCAGTAGCGGCCGCGGGCGGCGTGCCCCTTCTCGTACGGGAAGAAGGCGGTCCGGATGGACTCGGCGTAGGGAAGGTAGGAGCAATCAAGCTGCTCTTCCTGCTGGAAGGTTCCGACGCGGTCGGTCAGAGCGCACAGGGCGGCGTGCTCCGCCCATTCGGAAACGGGGTGTTGGAAGCCCTCCAACGTGGCCAGGGCATAGGGCACGAGCTCGTCGTAGACGACGAGCTCGTCGATCTGGCGCAGCATGCGGAACGCCTCCCGGGCGTGCATGAGCTCCTCTTCGATCGTGCGGAGCACCATGAACCGGTCCTCCGTCGTCGGAGCATCGGCGGCCCAGTGGGCATAGACGTTGTCGTTGAGCACGAAGGCTTCGCCGGCGGCGTGGCCGCCGAGGATGTTGACGACGAGCTCCTGGTACTCCCGGGGGGTGTGCCGGAGCTCCTCCGCGTCGACGTCTCTTCCGGCGTGGATCTCCTCGGCGGAGATCTTGACGTCCTCGGGGACATCGTCCCTGAGCCTGACGGGCGACATCGGCATGGGAGCACCTCCTGGAGACCGGGCTTTCGGTTGTCAGCTTACTGTACCGTTAGTAAGGAGACAAGGGTGTTGACCGCGACGGAGCGCTTTCCTATATTTATTTCGAACAATGCCTCGAAGGAACCAAATAGGAGGTTTGATGAGCCTCGCCGCCCCGGCCCGGAGGATGTATCGGGAGAACGACCCCGACATGCCCGAGGAACTCCACCACCTCCTCGTGCAGATGCTCTCGCACCACCTCGAGAACTCGGCCAACCCGTACTACAACGATCTGATCATCTACCTGTGGGACCGCTGCATGCGGCTGCCCACCGACGACCAGGTGAAGGTGGCGCTGGCCCGCCTGATGCAGCAGGAGGTGGAGCACGGGGCCATCACCGCCCGTCTCCTGGAAGGGCTCGGGGCTCCGCCGGTGAACGAGCCGATCCAGCAGTACGCCTTCCGCATCCCGTTGGACACCTTCTGCGATCTGGCCTATTTCCACGGGCTCTGCGACCGGGTCGGTGTCTACATCGGCGAGACGTGGGAGACCGTGCCCTACGAGCCGATGGCCAAGGTGGCGCCGAAGCTCCACAAGGACGAGGTGTTCCACTCCACGCTGGGCATGCGAAACCTGCGCCTCGTCTGCTCGACACCCGAGGGCCGGGCCGAGGCCAACGAGAAGATCAAGACGTGGTGGCCGGCGGCACTCGACATGTTCGGCCGCTCCGACTCGACCTCTTCCGACGCCTATGTCGAATGGGGGCTCCGCCAGAAGAACAACGCCGAGCTCCGCCGGCAGTACATCGCCGACACCCGGCCGCTCCTGGATGAGCTGGGCATCGACGTCCCGGAAGACCGTTTGAACCGGCGCTTCCTGTAACGCCGTGGACCTGGTCGGGTTCACGCTGGCGCTCACCCGGCCCCACGATCGCGTGGCTCTGCTCGAAGTCACCTCGCCGAACCACCGGGAGTTCTTCCAGGTCGCCGAAGGCGAACGGAGCGTGGCCATCACCGTTCTCGACGTGACCAATCCCGGACATCTCGAGCCGCGCCTGTACGTGATCGAGAAGCCGCCCGGATGGCACACCGACCCCCAGGCCGAAGAGCTGCTGATGCAGATCTGGAACGCCGTGCTCCCCGGTTGAAAGGAGTATCCCCATGAACCTCGACGTCGCGGGACAAAAAGTCGTCGACACCGACCTGGTCGTCGATCCAGCCAAGCTGGCGCACCTGGCCGCCGCCCTCGGCACGGACAGCGCGGCGGAGACAGCGCTCCTCCTCCCCTTCTTCGCCGCCACCGCGGCGGGGATGGACTCGGTCATCGCGCCCCTCGGGCTCGACCTCAGGCGGGCCCTCCAGGGCGGCCAGGCGTTCGAGTGGCACCGCCCGTTCCGGCCCGGCGAAACGGTGCACCTCCAAGTGGTCATCGCCGACCTGATCGAGAAGAACTCCACCGCCTTCGCCACCGTCATCGCCGAATTCCGGGGGGCGGACGGGGAACTCATCCAACGGCAGCGGACCATGTTCATCGAACGGGGGGAAGCATGAGGGCCATCACACGGACGACGCTGCCGCCCATCACCCGGGAGCAGGTCCAGCACTACGCCGAAGCCGTGGGGGACTTCAATCCCATGCACTTCGACGTCGACTTCGCCAAGGCCGCCGGCCTTCCCGACACCGTCGTCCACGGCCCCCTGACCGTGGCCAAGATCGCCGACGTCCTCGTGGCCCAACTCGGCGCCGACGCCCTCCTCAACCTCGACGTCCGGTTGCGGGCGCCGGTGTTCCCCGGCGACGAGCTCACCGTGGAGAGCGCCGACTACGGCGTGTCGGTCACCAAGGCCGACGGCACCGTGGCGGCCACCGGGGTCGTCATCACCCGCGAGGACGAGCCCGGCCGATGAGCGAGCGATTCGTCCTCGAGACGGACCAGGGCGACGGCATTCGGCTCCTCACCCTCAACCGTCCGGACAAGCTCAACGCCTGGCACGCGCCCATGCGCCGGCAGCTCCGGGACGCCGTGGAGGGCGCGGCGACCGACAACGGCCTACGGGTCCTCATCATCACCGGTGCGGGCCGCGCCTTCTCCGCCGGAGAGGACGTCTCCGGAATGGCGGGGCTGGCGGAGATCGGAACCCGGGGGTTCCGGGCCATCGCCCGCCAGATCCACGAGGTCTTCGACCTGATCGAGAACATCGAGATCCCTGTCATCGCCGCCATCAACGGCGTCGCCGCGGGTGGAGGCCTCGAGCTGGCACTGTCCTGCGACTTCCGGGTGGTGAGCGAGGACGCCCGGCTGGTGATGCCCGAGGCCAAGGTGGGCCTCATTCCCGGGTCCGGTGGGTGCTCCCGCCTCGTTCGCCACGTCGGGCTCGGCCGGGCCAAGGAGATGGTCATGTTGGGACGCCCCCTCGATGCCACCACCGCCAAGGCGACGGGACTGGCCACCGAGATAGCGCCAGCGGGCAAGACCGTCGAAGTGGCCCTCGAGTTGGCCGCTGAACTCGGACGGGTCGCTCCCCTGGCGCTGGGGATGGCCAAGCTGGTGCTCAACAGCTGCACCGATGTCGACGCCGAAACGGGACGGCGACTGGAGCGGCTCGGCCAGAGCGTGCTCAAGTCGACGGACGACCACAAAGAAGCCAGCCAGGCCTTCCTCGAGAAGCGCCCCCCGGTGTTCACCGCCCGCTGATGTCCGCCCGCCGCTGGTGGAACGAGCCGACGCAGACGGCGTCCCGGGAGGCCCTCGACGAGATCCACCTGCGCCGGATCCGCCACCTGGTGGCGTGGGCCTACGAGCACTCGCCGATGTACCGGCGCCTCTACGACGCGGCGGGGGTGAAGCCGGCCGACATCGTCACCTGGGACGACTACTACAACCGGTTACCCATCACCGACAAGAGCGACTACCTGGCCGACCAGGAGGGCAGCCTGTCGCGCTACGGCGGCCTCGCCCTGCCCCCCGAGACCTTCCAGCAGCACTTCCACACGACCGGTACGACCGGGCGGCACCTCTACGAGGTCTTCACCCAGTTCGAGATGCAGAAGAGCGCCACCCAGTACTGCTACTCGTTCTGGGACCACGACATCCGTCCCGGCGACTCCGTCTACTTCTGTTTCAACTGGGGCATGTGGATCGGGCTATGGAGCATCTACTGGGGTGCCCGGAACATGAACCTGCTGGTCCTCTCGGGCGGTGGGCTGTCGAGCCTGGATCGTGTCCGCCAAATCTTGGAGTACCGCCCGAAGGTCGTGATCGGCACGGCCACCTACCTTCTGCACCTCGTGGACATCGCCGGAGAGAACGGACTCGACCTCAGAGGTGCCGGCGTAAAGGTCATCGGCGGGGGCGGCGAACCGGGGTACTCGATCCCCATGACCCGCCAACGCCTGATCGATGCCTGGGGCGGCCCCGCCGTCATCGATATGTACGGCATCGGCGAGACAATGCACGTCGCCCAGTCCTGCCGGGAATGGGGCGGTGGCGTCCATGTCATCGAAGACGTGTGCCACGGCTATTCCGCCGATCCGGAGACGGGCCGGCCCATCTTCGACGACGGCGCAGTGGGAGAGAACATCGTGACGAGCTACACCCACTTCGCGCAGCCGTTCATCAAGTACCGCACCCACGACCTCGTCCGCCGGAACTACCACCCGGACCACGGCTGCGGCTGGACCTGGGCCCACCTCCCCGGTGTGGTCCTCGGCCGCAGTGACTTCATGGTGACCATCAGGGGCACCAACGTCTACCCGACGGCGGTGGAGAACCTTCTCGGGGGCGTCTCCGGGTTGTCAACACACTACGAACTTCACATCAGCCGCCGGGGCGGCATGGATCAGATGCTGGTCCGGGTCGAGGCTGCCGCCGGGCTGGCGGAGGGGGAGGCCAACGAGGTGGCCCGCCGGCTGGCCGAGCATCTCCGGGGGAGCCTCGGGGTCCGGGTCGACACCGAGGTGGTCGCGCCCACCTCACTCCCCCGCTACGAGCTCAAGACGAAGAGGATCTTCGACCACCGCACGGCCGACGAGCGGCCGCAGTTCGACCTGGGGAGGATGACGCCATGACGGACGAACTCCTCGGTGCCGAGACCGAGGGCCAGCGCCAGCGTCTTTTGAACCTGCGATCGCTGCTGCGCCGGGAGCGGGGGACGAAACCGACGCCAGCGGTGGATCACGCGCTGCGGTTAGCGGAGCTCCATGTGCAGATCGCGCTCGGCTACACCGGTCATACTGAGGACCTGTTCCCCGAGGAATTCGTCGTCTCATAGGAGTTGCGGTGGCCGAGCAGGCCGAGGAGGCGAGCGATCGGCCGGTAAAGCGGCGTCCCGGCCGTCCCCGGCTCGAGGCCCCATCCGAGGAATACGTCGCCAAGCTCGGCGAGATCCTCGACGCTGCTATCGACGTGTTCTGGGTCCGCGGCTATGCCGCGGCGACGCTCGAGGACGTTGCCCAGGCCGTCGACCTGCGCCCGACGAGCCTCTACCACTACGTCCCGTCGAAGGCCCACCTCCTCTACCTCATCCTTGACCGGGCAATCTCCACGGCCCTCAGCCAGATCGAGGAATACCTGGAGATCGAGGATCCTGGCCAGCGCCTGGTGGCCCTCCTGACCAACCAGATGCTGACCATCGCGGCCGAGCCCCGCCTGTTCAAGGTGTTCTTCGAAGACCGCCCGCTGCTCGACGAACGCTACGAGAGCGAGATCCTGGCCAAGGAACGCCGGTACCTGAAGGAGATCCGCCTCGTGGTGCAGGATGCCATCCGGGCCGGCGTTCTGCCCCCAGTCGATCCCGCCCACGCCACCCAGCTCATCGTTGGCATGAGCAGCTGGCACTACAAGTGGTTCGACCCTTCCCATCACGACGCCCCGGCACTCTTGGCGTCATGCCTCGCTCTGTTGCTCCGATCCGGTGCCTGAGAGAGGCGCGCCTCACTTCCTATTCAGGCGTATGGCATGCAAGGGTTACCTGTACGTTCTTGATTCACCTTCCACCGGGTGCGCTGAGTGCCTTCCAGTCCACCCAGAGGACGCCGGGCCACGAAACGCCGTGGTCGCCAGGGAACCGAACCGCTCGGCTTCGGACGCACTCGGCTGGGGACGCGTTTGGGACAGCGAGATCGAAGAACCCCGAGCCGAAGGCG
>JAUZEX010000640.1 GCA_030838815.1 Actinomycetota bacterium | reverse complement strand
AGTCCCGGTGAAGCGGCACCAACAACCCTCGTTCGCAGGCGACGGCCCGGCCCCGCGTGACCGTTTGATTCGCGCGCTCCATCAGGAGCCGGATGTACTTCAGGATGATGCGGGAGGTGGGCCGCCCGTTGAGGTAGACCCGCCGGCGGTCATGGACGAGCGGAGGACCGTCGAGGCTGACCACCAGGGACACGCCGGTTTCGTTGGCCCACTCGATGACCCGCTCGTTCATGAGGGTGCCGTTGGTGTAGACCGCGATGTCGACGGACTTCGCCTGGGTCCGGGCCCGGCGCTGCGCGTAGGCGACGGTCTGGAAGAGCACATGCTTCTCGAGTAGGGGCTCTCCCCCAACGAACACCAGCGAGAGACGCTTCGCCTCCCCGGCCTGGGCGAGCAGGGCGTCGATGGCGGCCCGGGCCGTCTCGACCCCCATGCCCTCGGGGACCTCGGATCCGCGGCGATCCTTGAGGGCCAGCTCGTTGTAGCAGTACGTGCAGCCCATGTTGCAGTGGTAAGTGTTTCCGATGTTCAAGCGGGTCACCGCCGGTGCCTGTTCCTCGGGGGGACCGTGGGGGGCCAGCCGATCCAGCGCGGTCAGCACGCCCTCGAGCATGTCGACGTCGGCGACGTCGAGCGGCGGTCCGTCGTGACCGAGGTTGGCGTAGTGGGCGGCGCGCTCCATGAGGTCGGCCGGGCCTCGCACCACGGCCAGGTTGTCGACCCCGAGGAGGGTGGAGTGCCCGTCACGGTCGAATCGCATGACGCGGGTGGCAGTCTGCACTGGTCGGTCCTTCCGTCGTCGACCGGTCGGGAGCGCTGACGCGCCGTCCCGGCCCTCCCGATCTCGCCGGGTCGGTCGGGCCGGAACGGAGATGCTCGGATCAGCCTCCGTTGGCGTTAATTTCGCAGGCGGTCACCAGTCGCATCGAAAGTTCCAGCTCGTGCAGGTCGAGACCCTCGATCTCGATGACCTGAACAGGGCTGGAGGGCGAGGGATGATCGGTCAAGGCGCCGATACCCCGGTTGAGTTGGTCGAGCTCATTCCCCATCGCTGGGAGACGGAGCTCATCGGTGAGTGAGTACGCCATCGCCGTCCTTTCACGTGGTGGACGGCGTGATCGTACGAACTGCGGGCGGGTGCTTCATCCGGGCTGCCCCTCGAACTCCCTGAGGGTTAACCCTCCGGGACCTCAGCCTGCCATGTCAGGACGCAGGTTCGGTAGAGGTCGGTGAACTGCCCACCAGGGAAGATGCCGCCGTAGCGGTGCCGAAACTCCGACGGACTGAGAAACCGGTCAGTCGTGACATGGTCGAGCCATGCAGGGTGCGTCTGCAACCGCAACACCTCGATGGCCTCACGCAGCGGCCGCCGTCGTCCCAACAAGTCCCCAACGAAGCGCCGCAGAGCTTCTCGTCTGAACCACCATCGAGGAACGGCTGGTGTCGAGGAGACGTTGTCGACAAGCACAACGCGACCACCGGGAGCCAGAAGGCCCCGGATCCGCTTCAAGGCCTCGTCCAGGTCAGGCACATGGTGAAGCGTGGAGGCCGAGAAGACGACGTCGAAGCGGCCATCCCTCTCCGGGCTCACGTCGTGCAGGTCTCGCAGCTCATATCTGATATTGGGCCGAGCTCGCCGGGCGCGGGCGATCTCCAGCATGGGAGAGGAGATGTCGACGGCGAGCACCTCCTCGAAACGGGTGGCGAGGATCGATGCGTGGAGACCGGTTCCGCAGCCGAGATCGGCGGCGCGACGCCCTGCTTCCGGCAACACACTCTCGATGTGGGAACGGACGAATCCGGCGCTCAGGGACGCCAGGCGATCGTAGGTTTCGGCGAAGGAATCGAAGGACTGGGCTGGTTGTCGTGTCACAACGTTGACCGATCGTGACCAGTTACCCGCATGGCAGCTCGGCTCGGATCCGGGTCCCGCTTCCACGCAGGCTGTCGATCTGTAGTTGGCCTTCCAACGCCGATACCCGATCGGCCAACCCCGTCAAGCCGGTGCCGTCCCTCACGTCAACCCCCCCGACCCCGTCATCGACAACTTGAACGATCAAGCGACCGTCGACTTGGTCGATGTCCACGTGGGCCGTCGTTGCTCGAGCATGTTTTGCGACGTTGGTCAGCGCCTCACAGACGACGAAATAGGCCGTGGCCTCGAGCAAAGCAGGGTACCTCCTGGCGGGAACGGTTACGTCAACGGGGACAGGGCACTGTTCCGCGAGAGACTCGACTGCGGCACGGATGCCACCCTGGACGAGAACCGGGGGGTGGATCCCCCGCGCCAGTTCCCTCAATTCGGAGTGCGCGGCACTCAGCTCCCGGGAAGCCCGGACGAGGGTCGCCTGCAGCGCTGCGTTCGAATCCGCCCCCAGCTGCGCCTGAGCCAGCCCGATCGCGCATGACAACGAGGTCAACCGTTGCTGGGCGCCGTCGTGAAGGTCGCGCTCGATGCGACGTCTCTCGGCTTCCGCCGCTTGGACGATCCGCGCTCGGGAGGCCCGTACCTCCACAAGCTGCCGACGGATCTCGGCGTGCAGGCGCTCGTTGTCATCGCTCAGACCTCTCGCCGTCGCAACGGCTGCCCCGAGGAGCAGCGAGGTCGTTGCGATGCTGGCAATGAAGGCCTCCAGCACGATCAGACTCGTTGTGTACGAGAGGTGCGAGAACGGGCCGTGGGCCGTCAACGTCGCCCCGACGGCAATCCCGGCCACCACGATGTTGACCGCGCTGACTCCCACCTGCCCGATACGCAGGGCAGCCCATACAAGAAGGGGAAACGTCAGAAAGAGCAGCGGCAGGTCGCTTCGGAACACGAGAGGACTGACGACGGCGGTCGCCAGCAGCACGAAGAGCAGCTCGGCCCGGCGCACTCCGTGCCAGCGGATCGCCGGACGACTTCCTGCCCGCCATGTGATCAACAGGGGTGCGATGAGGATCACCCCCATCGCATCGCTGACCCACCAGGTCAACCCGAATTCGACCCATTCACCGGAGGGAACGATGCCGGCCACCACGACAACCGTGGTGCCAATGGCTGCATTGATGACACTGGCACCTCCACCCACGAAGACGAGTTGCAGGACATCTCGGACTCGGTTCATTCGGTTGTCAAAGCGGAAGGCCTTCAGGAGGGAGGCAGCCGTCAGGGGGGCCAAGGTCTGCCCCACATGCACACCAACGGAAGCCAAACCAGTTACGGCGTCAGAGTCCCTGACGAGGAATCCCCCGATCAGTATCCCGGGCCAGGCCCGCCTTCCGAAGAGGAGCAGACCGGCGAGCGCCACACCCCCTGCGGGCCACACCAGCGAGAGGGTCGACTCATGGCGGAGATCCGCACCCACGTAGGAGCTGAGAGCGAAAGCGATCGCCAGCAGTCCCACCTCAGCCGCGGAGCGGAAGAGGCTCTGGGGCCGTTTCGATCGGGCGTCCGATGCCACGACCCACCTCGCTGGCTCTCGTACTTTTAGAACCGGTAACGCTGAGGATTCTATGCCAAGGCATTTCAAGTCATCGAGGAGATGGGCCGTCGCCAGTCGGTGCGAGACGAGGATTCTGACGGCTCCCAATGAGCTGTAAGCACGCCCCGACCTTCCGACGGAGCCGGGGGAAGGGGCCTGAGCGGGCCGGACGCAGCCCGCGGGCGCGATTATGCCGCTCCGCCGTCCCGATCAACTCCGCACTCCGCTGTTCGGTGAGATGCCTCATGGCCAGTTCATGGTGCATGGCCGGCGCCGCCTTTCACCCCCGCCGGGCCGACACTAGGGATTGCCGCAGTCCCGCGCATCAGGGTCAGCCCTGAAGACAGGGGGCCGGTCGGGGCGCGAAGATCGGTGGGTGCCCGACCTGGCCGGCCGGCTGATCGTCCCCACCTTCGCCGAACCCCACGCCCACCTCGACCGCGCCTTCAGCTCCGCCATCACCGGCTGGAACCGCAGCGGATCGTTGGACGAGGCCGTCGAACGCTTCCTCGGATCGGTCGACCGGATGACGGTCGAGTCGTTGACCCCGGGAGGCCGCCGGGCCCTGCGTTTGCTCTACGACGCCGGTGTCGGCCATGTCCGCACGCACACCGCGGTGGGCGGGCCACTGGGATTCCGGGCGTGGGAGGCGGTGGAGAAGGCCGCCACCCTGCCAGGCGTCGAGGTCCGTCAGGTAGCCATGCCGATCAGCTCCAACCTCGACGCTCGGGAGATCGCCGCCTGGCTCCGGGAAGCGGCCGACCGCGGCGCGGTGGCGGTCGGAGGGGCCCCATGGCGGGCCGAGGACCCGGTCGCGGCGACCCGCGCCGCGGCGCTCCTGGCCGCCGAACTCGGCATCGGGCTCGACCTCCACGTCGACGAAACCGACGACCCGGCCGTCGACACCCTGGGCGTCCTCGTCGCCGCCGTGACCGAGGCCGGCCTGGCCGGGCGGGCGACCGCCCACCACTGCTGCAGCCTGGCCCGCCGCCCGGAGAGGGCGGCCCGGGCCGAGGCCGAGGCCCTGGCGGCGGCGGGCGTGGCGGTCGTCGTCTGTCCCGTCAGCAACCTCTGCCTCCAAGGACGAGCCTGCGGGGCCCGCGGGCTCGCCCCGATCCGTTGGCTGCGAGACGCCGGGGTGCTCATAGGCATCGGGCTGGACAACATCCGCGATGTCGTCGTGTCGGTCGGCACGGCGGATCCTCTGCGGGCGGCGTGGCTCGTGGCCGTCGCCGGGCACCTGACCGGCGAAGATGACCTGGAGTGGCTCGGGCGCACGGTCACCGGCGGGAACCGACGGATCTGCAACCTTCCCGAAGACGTCGACGAGGGCGCCATCGACGATCTCCTGGCGATCGAGGCGGCCAGCCTCGCCGAAGCGGTGGCGCTCGTCCCGCCCCGTCAGCGGCTGGTGGGCTGACCGTGCCGGCCGTCGCCCTCCGGCTCCTGTGGACCGGCCCGGAGGTACTCGAGCACGGCGAGCACTCGGCGGTGGTCAGCGCCGGACAGGGCGAGGTCGAGTTTGGTGAAGATCGTGCGTACGTGGGACTCCACGGTCTTCTCGCTCATGAAAAGTCGCTCAGCCACGGCGTGGTTCGACCGGCCCTCGGCCATGAGCGCCAGCACGGCGCGCTCCCGCTCGCTCATCTGGTCAAGCCCGCTCGCGGGCCGCTTCCGCCCCAGGAGGCGGCTGACCACCTGCGGATCGACCACGCATCCACCGGAGCCGACCCGGCGCACCGCGTCGGCGAGTTCTGCAACGTCCGAGACCCGGTCCTTGAGGAGGTACCCCACCCCCTCCGCCCCTTCGGCCATGAGCCTCGCGGCGTAGGACGTTTCCACGTATTGGGACAGCACGAGAATCCCGACCTCCGGGTACCGGAGCCGGATATCGCAGGCCGCCCGCAAGCCTTCGTCGGTGTGGGTCGGGGGCATGCGGATGTCGAGCACGGCGACGTCGGGACGGTGTTTGTCCACAAGTTGCAGCGTGCCGTCGGCGTCACCGGCGACGGCCACAACGTCGAAGCCCGCTTCCTCGAGGAGCCGGGACAGCCCCTCGCGCAGCAGGACGCTGTCTTCCGCTAAGACCAGTCGCATGACCGACCGGCCGGTCGGACAGTCGACGCGAAGTCGGTGCTCACGAGCGGTGATCCTGACAGACTCCCCCCGGCGCGGCAATCGAATTCGGGACGGCCGGTCACGGCTACGCCGCGACCCCCGATGCGCCCTCGAGGTCGACCCGAACCGGGCCGTACTCGGGTTCGGTGACGGCGGCGTCTTCCTCGACGGCGTCCTCGACTTCGACCTCGCCGGCGTCCCCGTCCTCGGGAAGGTGGGCGACTTCGAGCGGTAGGTGGTCCCACGGCTCGGGGGTCCGCTGGAGTTCCCGGAGTTGGATGTGGCGCAGCGTGAGGCCGACCCGCTCCGGGGTCCGGGGGTCATCCGGAGCCGGGCCGGACAGGAGTCCCCCGGTGGCTCCGCCAGCCGGACGGGCCGCCCGCGGGAACCGGCGGGACCCGACGACTATGGCGACCGTGAGCGATAGGACGAGGATTCCGGAAACTCCCATGCCGGGCATCAGGTGCTCCTGGGGCAGTTGGCGTCGGCCTGCACGAGCTGTGCCGCTCGGTACGCCACTGTCCGGTTCCGGCCCCCCGATGTCCAGCCGCGACGGCGCTTTTAGGCCGGTTTCACGGCTTTTTCCCGCAACAGCCTCGCCGGGACCACGTGGGGACCACATGAGACTCAGTTGGGCTGGGGGCGCCGATTCGGCGGTTGCCTTGTCGGGGCGGTCAGCGGGAGCGACCTGACCGAGTTCGTCCTGACCCACGCTGCGGACGCGGCCCGCCGCATCCTGGCCGACCGCGACCGCTTTCAGCTCAGTGGTGATGCACTCGTCGCCTGGGAGGCCGTCAACGACCGCCGGACGCGGGATCTCCCCGGGCTGCGCGAGCTCATGTCCCGGCCCTCGCCCTTCGCGGAGTGAGCGAGGCGTATACCCACCCAGAACCACTGCGGGACGACCACGTCGTCGACGGGTTCGAGTGTCGCTCCTCGGAGCAAACGCTGTGGCTCCGCCGCTACGGCAATCCGTGGCGGTCGGCACGACGCGTGTCTTCGTGGTGACCGAAGTCAACTCGTTCGGGGTCGTCGCGTACTACGGCTGGTGTATGGCCCAGCTTCACGCCTCTGACGCTCCACCTCGGCTCCGCAAAGGCGGCGGGCGGTATCCGCAACCCGTCGCTCTGCTCGCTCGCCTGGGGGTCGACATCCATCATGAGGGCCGTGGACTC
>JAUZEX010000605.1 GCA_030838815.1 Actinomycetota bacterium | reverse complement strand
TGTCCCGTTTCGACGGCGCCGAACGGGACCGGGGGGTGATCGCGGCGTCGACCGGGAACCACGGACAGTCGATCGCCTGGGCCGCGCAGCGGTTCGGGATCCGGGCCGTGATCTGCGTTCCCGACGGTGCCAACCCGGTCAAGACCGAGTCGATCCGGGCCCTCGGGGCGGAGCTCGTCGAGCAGGGACGCGACTTCGACGAGGCCCGGGAGCACTGCGAGCAGCTCGCCGCCCGGCACGGCTACCGCTACGTCCACAGCGGCGACGAGCCGTTGCTCATCGCCGGCGTGGCCACCGAGGCCCTCGAGATCGTCGAGGCCCGGCCCGACGTCGACGCCATCGTCGTGCCCATCGGCGGCGGCAGTGGCGCGGCGGGCACCTGTGTCGTGGCCCGGGCCCTCGGCGGGGCCGTCGAGGTGATCGGCGTGCAGTCCGAGGCGGCGCCGGCCGCCTTCCGGTCCTGGCAGGGCAAGGCCCTCGTCGAGGACCGGATGGAGACGGCCGCCGAGGGCCTCGCCACCCGGACCGCATTCCAGCTGCCGCAGAGCATCCTGTGGGAGTACCTCGACGACTTCCTCCTCGTCGGCGAGGACGACCTCGAACGGGCCACGCTGTTGATGCTGGAGACGACCAGGAACCTCGTCGAACCGGCCGGGGCGGCGGCCGTCGCGGCGCTGCTCCGGCACCCGGCGCGGTTCGCCGGGAAGCGGGTGGCCGTTGTGTGCAGCGGCGGCAACCTCGCCCCGGCCCAGCTCCACGCGCTCCTCCACCGCCGAGCGGAGGACGGCCGCCCGTAAGGACAGCCCAGGAGTAAGGACAGGTCAGGCTCCGGGCGGACGCCGTTTCGACATTCGCCGGCCGACGATCTGGCCCGCGAGGCGGGGCCCCTGCTCCTTGAGGGCCCGGGTCGTCGTTCCCGGCGGCAGGCGGACGTAGCTCGTGTACTTCACGACGAGGGCCAGGAGGACCGCCACCCCTTCGAAGCGCACCACGTTCGACGCCGTGCCGGAGAGCCCGAAGACGAACGGCGCCGCCGCCACCCCGGCGATCAGGGCGATGTCGACCACACGGTGGGCCCGGCGGGAGAGCCGCCCCCCGCCGAGCGGCTTGCCGCTGAACATGGCGGCGACGAGGAACACGGCACCGGCGCCGTAGGAGACGGCGGCCGGCCGTCCCTTCAGATGGCTGCCGACCTGTAGCAGGTACAGGCCGGCGAGGTAGTCGAGCAGCTGATGGATGAGGAACGGGACCACCACACCGCGCCGTTCGAACGCCGGTCCGGGGCGTTTTCGGTTGGGCATAGGCCCGGCATGGTAAGGGACCCGGGGCCGGGGGGAAGACTTCGGGAATCTTCAGTCATCGTGACCTCCGGGGCTCTGGCGGGTTCGCCACGGCCCTGGTTAAAGTCCGGCGATGGTGGCCATCGGTAGGGTTCGGCTGCTGCGCATCGCCGCCGCAGCGGCATTGTTCAGCGCAATCGGGGTGGCACCGGGCGAGGCTCGGGCCGCGACGCCGACGCCGTCCTACGTCGCCCGGTGCGGCGTCCCCGACCTCTCCACCGGCGCGAGGACGTGCAGCTACACGTTCACGCACAGCCGGACGGTCGAGACGTTCGTGGTTCCGCCCACCACCGGCCCGGTGGAGATCACCGCCGTCGGCGCGCCGGGCTTCGGGGAGGACGCGCTGCGGTCCCGGGGGGCCAGGGTCACCGGCACGTTCTCGATCCTGAGCGGCACTCCGCTGTTCGTCGCCGTCGGCGGCGACGGCTTCTACGACGGCTACAACGGAGGGGTCGACGGGGGCGGCGGGGCGTCCGACATACGGCTCGGCGTGCCCGACCTGCAGCACCGCATCATCGTCGCCGGCGGCGGCGGCGGGGCGGGGGAACAGTTGATCTACGACCAGCAGCAGAGCATCTGGCGCTTCGCCGTCGTCCCGGGCGGCGACGCCGGCCAGCCCGGCCTGGCCGGCGGCGGCCAGCCCGGGAACGCCAGCGCCGGGGGCGAAGGCGGCGGCCGCGACCCGGCCCGGGGCGGGACGGGCAGGCTGGGTTGGGGTGGCGGCGGCGCCGACCCCGGTGGCGGCGGCGGGGGCGGCGGCCTCTACGGCGGCGGCGGAGGCGGCGGCTGCGCTGGCGGCGACGACGCGCAGCATCTCTGCACCGAGTCGCAGCCCGGCAGCGGCGGGGGCGGTTCGTCGCTCGTGCCTCCGGGCGGAACCGTCACCATCAGCAACGTGCTGGAGCCCAGCATCACGATCACCCTCACCCAACTCGGGTGAGCGGCATCGAGGCCAGCAGCCGGAACTGGGCCCGGGCCCGGTCGAGGTTCTGCTCCGGCCGGCTGATGCGGTAGTACACGTCGCCCTCGATCCAGTCGGTGAGGAAGCGGACCGCCTGCTCGTAGGTGACGAGCGCCCCGGCGTACCCGACGGCTTCCCGCTCCGCCGGCGTCGGGCCATCCGCCATCGGTCCGCCGGCCATCGGCCCGCCGGCCATCGGCCAGTCGGTCAGCGCCTCCTGGTAGCCGTCGAGCACGGCCCGGTAGAGGGCGGGGTCGGCGCCGGCGGAGCGGGGGTCGGAATCGTCCTCGGCGGCCGTGGTCGCCGCGCTGCGCAGGAGGTCGCCGACGTCCCAGAACCACGCCCCCGGCATGACCGTGTCGAAGTCGACGAGGCACACCGCCGTGGCGCCGGCAAAGAGGATGTTGTCGAGCTTGGCGTCGTAGTGGGCGACGCGCCGGCGCACCCGGCCCGCCAGGTCGGCGGCCAGCGCCACGAGCGGCGCGCCGGCCTCGGCCCGGGCGATCTCCGCCGCCACGCCGGCGGCCCGGCCCCGCGGATCGGCGGCCACCGCCGCCCGCAGCGCCGCCAGCCGCCGGCCCGGATCGTGGAAGCCGGGCAGCGTCTGGGTGAGGGCGGCCGGGTCGAGGTC
>JAUZEX010000594.1 GCA_030838815.1 Actinomycetota bacterium | reverse complement strand
AGCAGGTGCGACGCCACCCGGTTCAGCTCGCACATCAGCATGCGGATCCACGTCGCCCGGCCCGGCACCTCCAGGTCGAGGAGCCGCTCGACCGCCAGGGAGAAGGCCAGCTCGTTGAAGAGCGGGGCGGCGTAGTCCATCCGGGTGACGTTCGTCGGCCCCTGGACGTAGGTCAGCTGCTCCCCCGTCTTCTCCATGCCGGTGTGGAGATAGCCGATGACGGGCTTGGCCCGCAGGACCGTCTCGCCCTCGAGCTCGAGGACCACCCGGAGCACGCCGTGCGTCGAGGGGTGCTGGGGCCCGAGGTTGATGATCATCGTCTCGTCGGACTCGGGCCATGCCTCCGGCCCGAGGACGAGATCGCGGGGGCTCATCCCGCCCTGGTCGGTCGTGGTCACGGGATCACCGTCATCGGGGCGCCGGGGCTTCCTTGAACTGAACGGGCACCCGGGCGGGGGCGTCGTCCTTGCGCAGCGGGTGGCCTTCCCAGTCGTCGGGCATGAGCAGGCGGACGAGGTCGGGGTGGCCGGCGAAGCGCACACCGAGCAGATCCCACACCTCCCTCTCGGGCAGCTCCGTCCCCGAGAAGAGATCGAAAAGGCTGTCGACCTCGCCCCCGTCCGGGACCTGGCAGACGAACCGGATCCGCCGGTTGAGCGGATGGGAGAGGAAGTTGGCCACCACCTCGAACCGTTCCCGGTCGACGCCGGGGGGAACCGGTCGATCCGGCCGAAGCAGCTGATCGACGGCCGTCAGGTCGGAGCACTGGGTGAACTGCTGCTCCTCCTTCAAGAACCGGACGGCCTCCCGCCACGCATCGCGGGGGATGTGGACGACGGTCTGGCCATGGGAGTCGATCGCCACGGCGCCCTTGACGTGTTCGACCACGGCGTCGGCCACAGAGTCCTGGGGGGCACCCCCTTCCCCGGGATCCTTGTGCATTTCTTCACGAGTGTTGTCAGCTTTCATGGCGGGAGGAGGCGTCTCGCTTGTCAGGCCGGTCGGGCGACCGGCTCGTCGATCTGGATACCCGCGCCCTCACCGGGGCGGCGGAGAATCTGACCGGAGCGGATGAGCTCGTGGAGGGTGAGAATGCCGTGCATCAGGGTCTCCGGGCCGGGCGGGCAGCCGGGCACGTAGACGTCGACAGGGACGACCTCGTCGACCCCCTGGACGATGGCGTAGTTGTTGAACATCCCGCCGCTGCTGGCGCAGACGCCCATGGAGATGACCCACTTGGGCTCGACCATCTGGTCGTAGATCTGCCGGAGCACCGGTGCCATCTTCTGGCTGACGCGACCGGCCACGATCATCAGGTCGGCCTGGCGGGGGCTGGCCCGGAAGACCTCCATGCCGAACCGGCTGAGGTCGTAATGGGCGGCGCCGCTGGCCATCATCTCGATGGCGCAACAGGCCAGCCCGAAGGTGGCGGGCCACACAGAGTTGCGACGGGCCCACTTGACGAGGTCTTCGATGCGGGTGGTCAGGATCCCGGAGTTGAGCCCCTCGAGACCCATCAGGCCGCTTCCTTGGTCTTGTTGTCGTCGGGGGACATCCCCGGACCCCCGGGGGCCCCGGGCCAGGTCGAAGTCCGCTGGATGGGGGCACCGGCGAACTCGCTCAACTTCCGGGCCGGGCCCCAGTCGAGGGCTCCGACCGACAGGACGTAGGCGAAGGCCACCACGATCGCGAGCAGGAAGACGCCCATCTCGACCAGCCCGAACAGCTCGAGACGGCGGAAGATCACGGCCCAGGGATAGAGGAAGACGAGTTCGATGTCGAAGACGATGAAGACCATGGCCACCAGGTAGAACTTCACCGGGAAGCGCTCGGCCGGCTCGTACTCGGGGACGATCCCGCACTCGTAGGGGGCCAGCTTGGCCGCCGTCGGGCGCGTGGGGGCCAGGAAGGTGGACGCGAGGAACGACCCGGCCGCGAATACCGTGGCCAGGATGAGCATGACCAGGATTGGGAGGTAATCCGTCAAGCGGCGCGAGGCTATATCGCGGCGGCGTGACACCGCGCACCGGGCCCGTGAACCCTCGATGTCAACGGCGGGGACTACGGCTCGGGGGCGACGGCGACCAGTTTCTCGAGCGTGCGGTATACCGCCTCGGCCGGGCCGAGCTCGTCGGGACGGAGCAGGTTCGACATGATCCGCAGCACCCACTCCATGAGGGTCTTGGAGTGCATCCCGATCCTGGTCAGCTCGGCCATCACCGCCGGGTTGCCGATGGCCCGGACGAACACCCGGGCGACCCGGAAGTAGAGGCCGTAGACCTCCTCCAGCCGCTCGGGGTAGCGGGCCAGGGCCAGGCCGTCGTCCGTCCGCAGCGCCTCGTCGAGCGCCTCGGCCGCCATCCGGCCGGTCTCGTAGGCGTAAGCGATCCCCTCCCCGTTGAAGGGGTTTATGGCCCCCGAGGCGTCGCCGGCCACGAGCCAGGTCGGCCCCGCCGACGGCTGGACCGAACCGCCCATGGGGAGGCGGCCGCCGGTGGGCGGGCCGACCGCCGTCTCGGGCCGGATCTCCCAGCTGGGCGGGGCCATGGCCACGAAGGCGTCCATCAGGTGGGAGGTGTTGACGGACTTCCAGCCCTGGAAGGTCGACAACAGCCCGACGCCGACGTTCACGGTGCCGTCCCCGACGGGGAAGATCCACCCGTAGCCGGGCAGGGCCGCGCCGGCCCGGTCCCGCAGGTCGAGGTGGCTCTCGATCCACGGCTCGTCGTGACGGGGGGACCGGAAGTAGCCCCGGATGGCCATGCCGAGGGGGTAGCGGCGACTCCGGGCCGTCCCCAGCGCCCGCCCGAACCTCGAGTTGGCGCCGTCGGCCACCAGGAGATATCGGCCCCGGACGGCCTCCGTCGTGCCGCTCTCCTTGCGGTGGACCACCGCCCCCGTCACGAGCCCGTTTTCGACCAACGGCTCGGTGGCCTCGCTGGCCGGCCACAGGGTGGCGCCGGCCTTGACGGCCTGGTCGGCCACCATCTCGTCGAGGTTCCGGCGGGTCACGACGTAGCCGTAGGACGGGTAGTCGGCGTGGCGGGGCCACTCCAGCTCGAGGGTCAGGCCGTGAGCTATCGACCGGAGGCCCACGAACCGGTGGTATTCCTCCAGACGCTCGGCGAGGCCCATCTCGTTGAGCTGGCGGACGGCGCGGGGCGTCAGCCCGTCACCGCAGGTCTTCTCCCGGGGGAAGCGCTTCTTCTCCACCACCACGACGTCGTGGCCCGCTTCGGCCAGCCAGTAGGCGGCCGACGCGCCGGCCGGGCCCGCCCCCACCACCACCACGTCGAACCGGTCCATCCGGGCATCTTCGCCGACGAAGCCCGAGCGAAGCGAGGAGCAGCTTCGTCGGAACAGTGAAAACTGGGCGCCGGAGGCGCCGCCAAGCCCTTTCCGGCGGGTTCGAACTGCCCGGTCGGCTGGGAAGTAACGTGGCCATCGTGATTCCGGGGGGCCGCTCACGATTTTCGGGCTGCGCTCCGGTAGAATCCGACTTTGTGCAAACGTTCACGAGGAGCCGGGTGCGGTGGTTGCGGTACTCGCGTCACTGAGAAACGTCTTCGCCCTCCGGAACCTGTCGCAGGAGCCGGGGCGCTTCTTCATCTCGCTCCTGCTCACGGCCGCCTGCGGCGTCTTCTTCATGTGGCTCGTGAAGCGCCCGAAGTCTGAGCTGCCCACCACCTGGGCCCAGTCGATGATCGGCGCCCTGGCCGTGTTCGCCCTGTTCCTGCTCGTCTACGGCGTCGTGCCCCACGAGTGGCTGACCTGGGCCGACTCCAAGCTCGGTCTCCGGGAGGACAAGATCCTCCTCGACACCAGACCCATCAAGTTCTCCGGCCGGGCCCTGCGCGACATCGTCGCCGCCACGCTCTACATCATCTTCCTCGGGTTGAACACCGTGATGTGGATCATGTGGCAGAAGCGGGGCACGGCCAAGCCGAAGCCGGCGCGGGCCACCGCCACCCCGGAGCCAGCGGGAACCTCCGCCTTCTCCCGCCCTGTGACCAAGAAGGACTGAAGCGACACCCGCCATGGCCAAGACCGACGCCAACCCGCCGATGCCCGA
>JAUZEX010000590.1 GCA_030838815.1 Actinomycetota bacterium | reverse complement strand
TTCGCGCCGCCTCCAGGGTCCAACGGGTCGTTCCCCGCTCGCCGCACGGCCCCGCGCGGGGACGGACCAGAATGACGACGTAGTTCTCGGCCAGCCGGAGGCCGAGCGAGCCGGCCTGGCGGCGGGCCCGATGCGAGTCCCGCTCCGCTCCCAGGAGCGCCTCGAGCAGCTCCCGTTGCAGCACGCGCCCGTCGCCGGACAGGCCCTGCGCCTCCTGGAGGTAGGCGTGGGCGCCGACGGTGGAGAGCAGGTCGACGTGGTGTATCACCCGGTCGGCGATCTCCAGCGCCGCGTCGCGCTCCTCCGGACGGTCGGGCCGGGCCGCGGCCCGCAACGTCTCCCAGGCGAACTGGCCCCACAGCCGGGCGGCATGGAGGAACGACTCCAACGACACGCCCTGGTGGACACGGCGCGCCGCACCCATGCGGGTCGCCTCCAGTTGCCTCTTCGAGACCGGCTCCCCCCGCTCCAGATTGGCCAAGAGCGCTTTCAAGTTGGCCAGGGCCACCTCGGCGGCGTCGGCGGACAACCCACTGTCGCCGGCCCGGTAGTCGACGATCTCCCGGCGATAGAGAGCGACCATCTGCCGCGCCAGCTCCTCCTCGAAGCCGTCGAGGCGATGAGCGATGGCCTGCATCGCGGCTGTGGGAACGTCGCAAACGTCGGGCGGTGTTTTCTCGCTCTTCTGCATGGAACCAGAGCCCCTTGCCACTTACCGTGGTCCAGGGCTTATCAAGAGATAAGTGAACCCGACCATCGACGCCCCCCTGAGCAATGGAGAGGAAGGCGAGCTATGCGCGCGCCAAAGAGAAGGTCCGCCCTGTGGGTGCCGCTCGCGGCACTGTTGGCGGCAGTCACCACCGTCGTCTGGCAGCCCCGACCGCAGGTAGCCCAGGCAGCCACGTTGCCGACCCCACCGCTCCCTTCCCTGGGGAGCCTGCCTTCCTTGGGGAGCCTCCCTTCCCTGGGGAGCCTCCCCTCCCTGGGGAGCCTCCCCTCGTTGGGGAACCTCACCGATCTCCTCGGAATCGATTTCTCGAACATCTTCGGGGGGCTCTTCGGCGGGGGCCTCGGGGGTGGCGTCACGAAGAACTTCTCCGGCAGCTTCACGAACTCGGCCGGGACCCGGTCCTACCAGGGGTACGTGCCTTCGACCTATAAGGCCGGGACGCCGGTGCCGTTGGTCGTCGTCCTGCACGGATGCACCGAAAGCGCCGCCGACATCCGCTCGCTGACGCAGTTCGACAAGCTGGCCGAGGCGAACAACTTTATCGTCGTCTACCCCGAACAGCCCCAGAGCGCCAACTACCTCCACTGCTGGAACTGGTTCCTTCCCACCGACATGCAGCGCGGCTCGGGTGAGCCGTCGATCATCGCCGGGATCACCCAGTGGGCCCAGCAGCACTACAGCATCGATACCAAGCGGACCTTCGTGACCGGCTTCTCCGCCGGAGCGGCGATGGCCGCTGTCATGGGGGCGACCTATCCCGACCTCTTCGGCGCCATCGGCGTGGGATCGGGCCTTCAGTACGGGGGCAGTTACGTCGACCCGGTGAAGGCCGGCGAGCAGGCCTACCGGGCCATGGGCACTCAGGCCCGCGTGGTGCCGGCCCTGATCTTCCACGGCAGTAGCGACAACACCGTGCCCGTGGCCAATGCCGATCAACTCATCCGGCAGTGGCAGACGACCGCGGATTGGGCCGACGACGGCTCGAGCAACAGCTCGATCCCCGCTGCGCCCGTCACGACGCGGAGCGGCCAGGTTCCGAACGGCCACTCCTACACCGTGCGCGATTACGTCGACAGCCACGGCAAGGAGCTGGCCCAGTACTGGCTCGTCCAGGACATGGCCCACGCCTGGTCCGGCGGTTGCACCTGCGCCCAGTACGCGGACCCCCAGGGCCCGGATGAGTCCCGAGCCATGTATGACTTCTTCGTGAGTCATCCGAAGCCCTAGGTAGTCCGAGGCTCTCAGGCCACTTCCAGCAGATCTCCACGATGCGGGATGAGCACCTCCCGCAGGGACGCGGGCGGCCGTCCGCAGAGGCCTTCGAACGCGGGATCCACCACGTCGAAGAAACCCTCGCGGACGGCCCGCCCGAAGTCCGCGATGGCGCGGGCCACCGGCCGGGGGGTCCCGTGGAGGACGAGGCCCATGACGAGCATCTTGTCGCCGATCGGGACGACCTTCACCGAACGGCCGCTCACCTCGCCGTAGATGGCTGCCAGGTCGCTCTGGGACAGGGACTCGGGGCCCGTGATCTCGTAGGTCTTCCCACCGTGGCCGCTGGTGGTGAGGACGATGGCAGCCGCCTCGGCGCAGTCCCGGCGCGAGATGGGCACGATGCGCCCCGCGCCGCCGTTGGTGACGAGCTTGCCGGCGGCCACGGCCAGGGCCGCCGGCTGGACCTGCAGCTCGGCGAAGGTTCCGAAGCGCAGCACCGTCCAGGTGATCCCGCTGTCGTGGAGCATCTCCTCCGTCTCGCCGTGCTCCTCCGCCACCTGACCGAGCGGATTGCCGGCCCCGGGATGGGGATGCGACGTGTACACCACATGCCCGACGCCGGTGGCGACGGCGGCGTCGATCGCGGCGCGGTGCTGGGTGAAGCGGTGACCGACGGCGTCGGTGCTGATCAGCAGCATGCGGTCGCCACCGGCGAAGGCATCCGACAGTGAGTGGGGTTCGTCGAAGTTGCCGTAGCGGACGTCCGCCCCGCGAGCGGAGAGGTCCCTCAGTGCCTCCGGGTGGCGGCTGACGAGGACGAGCTCCGCGGGCGGGAGACGGTCCATCAGGTTCTCGGCGACCATACGGCCGAGCTTGCCCGACGCTCCTGTCACGATGACGCTCATTCGATCTCCAGTCATTGATGTAGTGGCTCCCAGCCGTGAACCAGGCTAAGGCGCCCTGGAGAAGAGCAGCATTGGCCGAACAGACGGGCTGGCCGGTACGAGAGGCCAGCGGGGCTGGCCGGGTACCGAACAGACGGGCGCGCCAGTACCAGAGGCCAGCGCGCATTGCGTCCTGCTCGCCGTTCACTGGAGTGACCAACCAACCGAGGAGGACTCACATCATGCCGGTCGCCAGGAACGGATCAGTCGAGCTCTATTGGGAGAGCACCGGGCACGGACCGCCCGTGCTGCTCATTGCCGGACAGGGGATGACGATGGACGGCTGGTGGTCCACGATCCCGGTGCTGGCCCGTTCCTTCCGGGTCATCACCTTCGACAATCGCGACACCGGCCGGAGCAGCCGCGCCGCACTCCCCTATTCGGTGCTGCAGATGGCCGAGGACGCCGTGGCGGTGCTGGACGCGGCCGGGGAGAAGCGCGCCCATGTGTACGGCCTGTCGCTCGGCGGCATGGTCGCGCAGGAGCTGGCACTACACCATCCCGACCGGGTTCAGGCGCTGGTCCTCGGGGCCACGTCGCCCGGCGGCGGCCACGCTGTCCTGCCGGCTCCACTTCCGATGACGTTCTTCGCCCGCGCCGGGTTGATGGGTTCGGAGGAGGCGGAGTGGGCCGCCGTTCCGTACACCTACGCCGAGGCGACGCGCCGGCTCCACGCCGAGCGGATCGCCGAGAACATCAAGCGGCGGCTGAGCAGCCCGCCCAACAGCATGACCTACCTGCACCAGGCGGCGGCCGTCGCCACCCACTCCACTTTCGAGCGGCTCCACGACATCGTCGCCCCCACTCTGGTCGTGCACGGCGAGCAGGACCTGGCCATTCCGGCGCAGAATGCCCAGCTGCTGGCCGAGAGGATCCCCGGCGCCGAACTGCGGCTGCAGCCTGAGGCGGGCCACCTCTATTTCATCGACGAGCCGCGGGCCGATCGGGAGATCGCCCGCTTCCTCAAGCAGCACACGGTGGCGTCGCCGGCCTCGATGCTGGCGGTTGTCTAGACCCGGACCCATCCGCCCCCCTTTCATCTCCGACTATCGAATCGACTGCATCCGAATTGGTGCTGGCGGCCGTCCAATCTGACCATGGGTACCGGCCCAACGGCCCTGGCCAGAGGACAGGACCAGACCGCGCTTGAGAGCAGGCACGGCAATGGACCCCTTTACCTACGGTGGCAGAATGCGACGCAACAAGGTCATCTCCGCCGCCGACGCGGCGCGAATCGTGTTCAATGGCGACACCGTCGCCACCAGCGGTTTCGTCGGGATCGGCTTTCCCGAGGCGCTGGCCGTGGCACTGGAGGAGCGCTTCCTGGCTACCGGTTCGCCCCGGGATCTCACCCTGGTGTACGCCGCCGGCCAGGGTGACGGCGGCGAGCGGGGGCTCAACCACTTCGCCCATGAAGGCATGGCGACCCGCGTCATCGGCGGGCACTGGGGCCTGGTGCCGAAACTGGGGGCCCTGGCCCGCGCCGAACGGCTGGAGGCCTACTGCCTGCCCCAGGGGGTGATCTCGCACCTGTTCCGGGAGATCGCCGCCGGACGGCCGGGGCTGGTGACCACGGTCGGCCTGCACACCTTCGTCGATCCCCGGCTGGAGGGCGGGCGGGTCAACGCCCGCGCCACCGGCGAATTGGTCAAACGGATCACCATCGAAGGCGAGGAGTTCCTGTTCTATCCGAGCTTTCCGATCGACGTGGCGCTGGTGCGGGGGACGACCGCCGACCCCGAGGGCAACATCACGATGGAGCGCGAGGCCCTCACCCTGGAGGCGCTGTCGATGGCCCAGGCGGCCAGGAACTCGGACGGCGTGGTCATCGCCCAGGTCGAACGGATCACGGAGCGGCACCATGGTCGCCCCCACGATGTCGTGTTGCCCGGGATGCTCGTCGACGCCGTGGTCGTCGCCCCACCCCACTACCACCCGCAGACCTTTTCGGAGGACTACAACCCGGCCTACGCCGGCGAGGTGACGCTGCCGGCCTCGGCCCTGGCGCCGCTGCCGCTCACCCCCCGCAAGGTGATCGCCCGCCGGGCGGCGATGTCACTGCGCCTGAACTCGGTCGTGAACCTCGGTATCGGCATTCCCGAGGGCATGGCGTCGGTGGCCCACGAAGAGGGCATCCTGGACTCGATCACGCTGACTGTCGAGCCGGGCGGGATCGGCGGCATGCCCGCCAGCGGGCTGAGCTTCGGCGCGGTGGCCAACGCCCAGGCGGTCATCGACCAGCCGTATCAGTTCGACTTCTACGACGGGGGCGGGCTCGATCAGGCGTTCGTGGGCGCGGCGGAGATCGACGCCGAGGGCAACGTCAACGTGAGCCGGTTCGGGAACCGCCTGGCGGGGGCGGGCGGGTTCATCAACATCACCCAGAGCGCCCGCTCGGTCTTCTTCCGGGGCACGTTCGCGGCCCGGGCCAAGGTCGCCGTCGAAGACGGACGCCTCCGGAT